>CAIPNE010000399.1 GCA_903866355.1 uncultured Gammaproteobacteria bacterium | reverse complement strand
CAGCCGGTTCACTTCCCCCATGTAGTCCGCAAAAGACAAGGTTGCCCGCGGCGGCAGCACGGAATCGGCCTCCATGATGCTCTGAATGGTGTAGGCCGCCCGCATGTACTCTGGGGTACGCGCGACCCGGCGCTCGCTGTCGGGGTTCTTGGCTTCGAGGACGATTTCCAAGGTGTTCATGCCCGGGAAATGGCCGTTGATAGCCCGCACCGCGGTGTTGAACTCCGAGTCGTACCACAGCAAATTACTGCCCTCGACGGGATTACCAATCTTAATCAGCGAGTTCACATACACGGAGCCAATGCCTAACAAGATGAACACCGCCGCGGTGTACTTTGCGGGCTTACCGAACGTCGTGCGTGAAATAAGGTCGAGCAGGCTTTGCTCAAAACGATGGATGCCCGACTCCTTGCTTTTGCCGCCCACGATGTCCTCAAGGTTGCTGGGAACCGGTAGGTAGGAGAGCAAAATGGAGATCAGGAAAACGCCGGTAGGAATAATCCACAGGGCCCAAAAGCCGCAAAAAATTGCGTGATTGACCATGGTCTGGATGGGTGCCACGGCGATAAAAATAATGCCGAAAACGTCCGTCATGATGCCCAACACGGAGGGGGCCATCATGATCGCCATGGTGATTTCGGCGGCTTTGCGCCGGTCTTTGAGGTGCACTAGCACCTCGTAATAGCGCTCGGTGTACTGCACGCAGTGGGAGAATGAACGCGCTACCAGCAGCAGCGGCACAATCATCAGCAGGGGTTCAATGGGGCGACCCAGCCAACCAATGAAACCAAATCCCCACAGCCCCGCGACCGCCGCACAAACCACCGGGGTTATCACCCCAGCGACGTTACGCATGTACAACACCAGCGCAATGACCAGCGCCGCAATGGTGATGCCAAAAATTTTGTAGGTCTGTTTCTGCAGTTTGTAGACCCAACCGGTGAGGATGGGTTGACCTGCCAGATACACGTCGTGCTTGGCGTCACGTGATTTTTCCACCAAATTCTGCAGAAAAGCGAACGTCTCGCCATAATCCAGCGTGTCGTGGAAGGCCACTGTGATCAGCGCAGCGTTCTCATCACGAGAGACATAAAAAAGTTGCGCGTTGGGCGAACTGGCTACCCGCTGGCGGAAATCAGCGACCTCCTCTGGGGTGCTAGGCGCCTTGTTGTCCATCAGCGGACGCAGATCTACCCCATCTGGAGTAGCTTCGGCATAGCGAAGTTTTTCGGTTGAGATGGAAATCAGGGTGTCGTGATCAACCTTGGGCGCAAGGTCAATTTCGCGGGTCAACTGCCAGACCTTGTTGAGGGTCTCGGCGTTGTAAATATCGCCGTCCTTGCGCTTGACCATGACCGAGACGGTCAGCGGGTTCCCGAAGTTGGGATGATCGAAATAGACTTGAACAAAGGGGTCGTTGGTGGGCAATAGGTCTTTGAACACCGTGCGAATTTCGACCCGGGGGAAACCCGCCATAAAGGCCAAAGTCACGATGATAAAGGCGATACCAACGGCGCCGCGATGCGCCATAACCCAGCGTGAAAGCGTAAATCTCATAGCTACCGAATCCCCCAAAACATTATCTTTTTTTTTCAAAAGCGCCCTTGATAACTCTGCGAATTCGCTCTAACAAGAGCGCGATTTTCACAGCTTACCCGGCACTTAAAACCGCGCGGCCAGCGCCTAGTCTGACGCCTGTGGCGACCGATGACGGGGGCGAAATTTGGGCGTTATCTTTTCTTATTCGCGACAACTTAGCTAGCCTTCCCAAGGGCTGCGTTCTGGCACCCCAAGAGGGCTACGGGTATATTTCATTCTGAACGCTGGGCGGCGCAGATTTTTCCCGTGTGCACGGCTAACCCGACCCGCTGGGCGGCACGCGGGTAGCCACTACACCCACGCCGAGAACTCATCCTCGGCCACGGGGTGGGTCGCGATGCTTGCCAGCCCCGATTTCATTTTTAAATTGCCGGATCCCAACACCCATGAGTACCTCCCCCAGCCCCACCGATAGCGAACAGTTTGCAGCTGCCGTCGCCGTTGCCAATCTACCCACACTGTTGATGGTGTTGGTGCAAATGACCGGCGAAACCCGCTGGCTACAGCCACCCTACCGACCTTCCCGCGCCGTGGGCCTTGGCGACAATGACAACGGTGGATTGCCGCCGGAAATCCAGGCGGAAGTGCGCGCGGCGGCCCTTGCCGCCCTCATTGCCTGGCGCGCTGGACGTCCGGTCGCCATTGCCGCGCCCACTCCCGAAATGCTGGTCGAAATGCTGTCGGTATCCATGGGCGAAGAAGTGCCTGCGGAATATGGCCGGTTCACTGAGGAACTGTTTGGTTATCGCCCGCTGAGCGCGCGTGCCATGGCGGTGCCCGAGGGCTTCCACGTGGTCGTGGTGGGGGCTGGCGTCTCGGGGATCTGCACCGCGGTGAATCTAAAAGCCGCCGGGGTGCCGTTTACGGTGTTAGAGAAAAATCCCACTGTCGGTGGCGTTTGGTGGGAAAACCACTACCCGGGTGCTGGCGTAGACACCCCTAATCATTTGTATTCTTTTTCTTTTTGCCAGTACGACTGGCCAATGTATTTTGCGTTGCGTAACGACCTCCACGGGTATCTGGAACACGTGGCCGCACAGTTTGACCTAGCACCCAATATCCAACTAAACACCCAAGTGGTCAGCGCGACCTACGAGGAGACCAGCCAAACTTGGCAGATCAGCATCGTGCGCCCAGATGGCACGCCGGCGACGTTACGCGCGAATGTGTTGATCAGCGCCGCTGGCATTTTCAACCCGCCAGTGCGGCCCCAAATTCCGGGGCTGGACGATTTTGCCGGACCCGCCTTCCACACCGCGCAATGGCGCGACGATGTGGACCTCACAGGCAAACGGGTCGCCATCATCGGCAACGGCGCGAGCTGCATGCAGACAGGTCCAGAAATCCAAAACCAGGTCGAATCGCTCACTATTTTTCAGCGTTCACCGCACTGGGCGGCGCCCTTTCCGCAATTCCGCAAACCCGTGCCGGACTCTTTGCGTTTCTTGCTGCGCGAGGTCCCGTTGTATCAGGCTTGGTATCGCGTACGGTTGGGCTGGACCTTCAACGACCGGGTCCATTCGACGTTGCAAAAAGATCCCGACTGGCCGCACCCAGAGCGCTCCCTCAACGCTACGAACGATGCGCATCGCGCCTACTACACCCGCTACATCCAGCAAGAGTTAGGCGATCGCACCGACTTACTCGACAAAGTGCTGCCCACCTACCCGCCCTTCGGCAAACGCATGCTGATGGACAACGGTTGGTACCGCATGCTGCGTAATGAGCGCGTGACGCTGGTCGACGAGCGCATCACGCACATCGACGCCAACAGCGTGCACACCGCCGATGGGCAGGCGCACCCGGCCGATGTATTGGTCATCGCAACGGGTTTTGATGTGCTTAACTTCATCAATACTTATGAGGTGATTGGGCGCGGCGGCGTGTCGCTGCAGGAGACTTGGGAAGGTGACAACGCAAAGGCCTACTTGGGCACCGTCGTCCCCAATTTTCCTAATTTCTTCACGCTGTATGGCCCCAACTTGCAACCGGGTCACGGCGGCAGCCTGATCGTGGTAGTGGAGATGCAGGTCCGTTACATCATGGATGTCCTGCACCAAATGACCGCCCAAGGACTCGGTGCGGTGGACTGCCAACCGGACGTCCACGCCGCCTACAACGACCGGGTGGACGCGGCGCACGTCAACATGGTGTGGACCCACGAAGGCATGACCACTTACTACCGCAATACGCGCGGCCGCATTGTGGTGAACTCCCCGTTTCGCAACGTCGATTTCTACGAGTGGACCCGCGAGGCGAATTTGACGGAATTCAACGTCGAGCCGCGCGCGCAGGCCTAACCGCCCAGCCGCCGTAACTCACCACTAAGGCGGCGCGGGAAGTTTGGCGGGGCTTATCAACGCGGACAGCATCCAGCCGGTACCGCCTTCACACCGAGGCACGTGCATGAAACTGCGTTTCGCGTTGACCCTGCTACTCGTCATCGGCGCGCCCACTAGCGTGACTGCCGCGCCGGGCGAGGACCCAGACCGTGGCGACCTCACGCCCATCTCGGCGGCAGATTGGAATCCCGCAAAAGCCCGGCATCTGCTGGAACGCGCCGGTTTTGGTGGTACCCCGGAGGAAATCGCGGCGCTGGCCGCACTCACGCCACAAGCGGCGGTGCGCCGTATCGTATATTTCGAGGGCGTGCCACCGCTGGCACTGCCACCTTTCGAAGAATCCGGCATCCTAGATCCCGGCATCGATCCCTTCCCGCCCAGCCGTCCAGCAACCACCGCCCAGGCCGAAAAAACCGGCAGCGCGCTGGGCATAAAGGTTAAGGCAGCGGGTAATCGCCCCGAACAGGCCATCGTCAACCAATTTTTCTATTGGCTGCGCGCCAGTCGCCTGGAAACCGAACGCGTGGCGTACTGGTGGGGCAACCGTATGGTGGCCACCCATCGCCCGCTCGAAGAAAAAATGGCGCTGTTCTGGCACGGCCATTTCGCCACCAGCGAAGAGAAAGTCCGTGATTACCGCAAGCTGCTCCAGCAAGTCAGGCTGTTCCAGCAAGCAGGCTTGGGTAATTTTCGCGAGCTGCTGATTAAAGTGGCACAGGATCCCGCCATGCTGGCATTCCTGGATGCGGGCGTGAATATCAAGGGTTCGCCCAATGAAAATTTCGCGCGCGAAATCATGGAACTGTTCACGATGGGGGTCGGCACTTACACCGAGAAGGACATCCGTGAAGCGGCGCGCGCATTCACTGGCTGGAATTTTGTGGGGCTAGCGTTTCACGTTGATCCGGCGCAACACGACGATCAAGCGAAGACTTTTCTGGGTCAAACCGGCAACTACGATGGTGTGCAAATTATCGATCAAATTCTGGCCGCGCCCTCCACCCCCGGCTATATCGCCGGCAAGCTGTATCGCTTTTTTGTCCGCGAGGACCTAAGTCCCGCGCTGCAGGCGACCCTCGCCGGCCACCTGCGGGAAAACCACTATGAGGTGGCCCCGCTGCTCGAAACCATTTTTTTGTCGCAAGATTTTTACGCCCAAACCGCCATGGGCACGCGCATCAAAAGCCCGGTGGAGTTCGTGGTGTCGACCTATCGCCAATTGGGGCAACAGCATTTACCCGGCGTGCCGGATTTCAATCGCGTGACCGAGGCCTTAGGGCAGCATTTACTTTTCCCGCCAACGGTCGCCGGCTGGAGCTATGGCCACAGTTGGATTACCCCCAGCCTGCTCATTGAACGCGGGAATTTCGCACTCGACTTGGCCTTCCCGGACATCTCGTTCATTCCCGTCGACCGTTACCCGGAATACCCAACCGGCGACGAAATCCGCGCGGTGCACCGCCGCCTGCGCGCGGGTGAAGACATGGTTTCGGCTACTCGCCCGTTGGACGAGAAAGCCGGTGGGGAGATGATGGCCATGTCCAACCGGCAAGACCGCGCGGAAGCCTTTAACACCCGCTACGGTAGCTATCGTGGTTGGCAAATGGCCATCGAGCGCGTCACACCCATTACCCGCGATTTGGCCAAGCTCAACCTCACCCAAATAGTGAGCGACCAGCAGCTCACCACGCCCCTGGCGGTGGTGGATTATTTCGCGGCCAGATTATTGTCGGTACCACTGCCACCCGCGACCCGCAAAAGACTGGCAGACACCTTAGAACGCGAAGTCGGCAGCGCTGACATCCGCGCCTATATCAGCGTGATGGAAGAACCCTTACGCCTGTTGTTGCATCTTTTGCTGAGCCGACCGGAGTACCAACTGGGATGAACAACCGACGCAGCTTTCTGAGACACGCCGCCGCGGGTCTGGCGCTAGGGGCAACCAGCATGGGCCACTACGCCCGCGCACTGGCGGCCGAAGCCGCCCGCGAAGACCGCATCTTGGTGGTCTTGGAACTCTCTGGCGGCAACGATGGACTCAATACCATTGTGCCCTACGGGGACGATGCCTATTACCGTTTGCGACCCACCATCGGCATCAAACCCGGGGCCTTACGCAAACTCGACCAGCATTGGGGTTTCAATCCCGGGCTGTTGGGCTTTGAGCGTTTGTGGCACAACGGCGAACTTGCGCTCATGCACGGCTGTGGTTACGCCGATCCGTCGTTTTCGCATTTCACCTCCATGGCGTACTGGCAAACTGCCACACCCAATTCCGGCGATGCGTACGGTTGGTACGGCCGCCTGGCCGATGCATTGGCGCCCAAAATGCGCCCCAATTTTTTGATCAACATCGACACCTCCCAGTCGCTCGCCGTCAAAAGTCGCGTGCACGCCCCCGTGGTATTCGATGACCCCGAGCGCTTTGCGCGGCAGATACTCGCACCCGAACACGGCGTGATCGACCGCCTAGACCCGCCCAGCGTGAGCGACAATCCAACGCTTAATTACCTCCAAGAAGTGACGGTGAGCGCAGCGCAGGCCTCCTCGCTGGTGCGCGAGGCCTGGGCCAAGTACAAATCTCCCGTGGACTATGGCATCGCGCCCTTGCAGCTACCCAAAGTGGCCGCCTGCATTCAGGCGGGGCTACCCGCCAAGCTCTACTACTTGGCGTTTCGCAACAACGCGTTCGATACCCACGTGCAGCAACCGGATTTACATCAGCGGCTACTCAGCTACATGGCAGACGCGGTACACGGATTTGTGCGCGACCTAGAACGTTTAGGACAGGGCAAACGCGTTAGCGTGTTGGTGTTCTCTGAGTTTGGCCGGCGCGCCACCGAAAACACTAACCGTGGCACCGACCATGGCACGGCGAATTTTATGTTTTTGGCCGGACAGGGCGTCAGTGGTGGGCACTATGGCAAACCGGTCAGCCTCACCGAACTCGACGCCGGCGACAACCTCCTCCACACCACGGATTTTCGTCGGGTATACGCCACCGCGATCGACGGCTGGCTGCAGGGCGGCTGCGCAAAAACCGTGTTAAAGGGGGAGTTTGAGACCTTCCCGGTGTTTAAGGCTTAACGCTCAGCGCCTCTAACAACGGCTACACCGCGGTGCGCGCAATCTCGCTCACCACGCGTTCCAAATGGACTAGCGTGCGGCACGATTCCACGCGGTCACAGCACGCGCCCAGCTTTTGCATGGCGGAGTCGCCGAGGTCCCAAAATGACCGTGGCTCGGGATTTAGCCACAGCACCCGCCGGGCCCGCGCATGAATGCGTCGCAACGCGGCAGCACCCGGATCCCCGTAATTGGAACGCGCATCACCCAGAATAATCACCGTGGTACGGTGGTCGATGTCGGCTAGCGTGAGGCGTTCCAATTCTGCCAAAGCACCGCCGTAATCCGTCGATCCCATGCCGTAAGTACGCAGCGTTTGCGCCACTGCTACCTCCGCCGGCTGTTGCTCAAACCACTGCGTGACTTCGCCCAGTTGATTGGAAAAAGCAAACGAGCGCACCTTCGGCAACACTTCGCTCATGCTGTAGAGAAACAACAACAGAAAGCGGGCTACCTGCGCGACCGATCCCGACACATCACACACCGCGATGACTTTGGGGCGATCGATGCGGGTACGTTTCCAAACGGTGTCAAACAGCAGGCCGTCGTATTGCAGATTGCGGCGGATGGTTCGCCGCACATCCAACTGGCCGCGCCGAGCCACCCGCCGGCGCCGCGAATGAAGCGAAACCAGCCGTTTGGCCAGCTTGCGAACCAGTTGCTGCATGACCTTGAAGTCCCGCATTTCGATGCGGGTCAGCGGCGTTTTTTCCAAAATTTCTTCGCGCAGACTCGGCCACGCATCGGCCGTGTACAACAACATTTGGCGGTCGACCAACGCCGACACATCCTCAATTAAGCGGTTTTTCAGCGCGCGCAGACCAGCCCCGCGCGGGTCATCGGGATCTTCGCGCAGCAAGCCAAACATCGTTGCGTCGTAGTCGTCGATGCCCACCTGCTCCAAGATGCGACGAACATACTGGCCACGCTGCGTGAAGAGCCGAATATTTTGCAGTTGCACCGCGCGTGCGGCGAGCGCCAAGGCGAGTTCAAGCGCCGCTTGTTCACCGCTTTCCAGCAAGGCCACTAGCCCGGCCGATGCGTCGGATTCAATCGCCGGCGATGAGGCCGCCTCGGCGCCCTCCGCGCCCTCAACACCAGCGGCTGTGAGCGCGTCTGGCGGGTCCGTCTGGATTTTCTCGAAAGTAAAAAAACGCTCGAAACAGTCGTGAAAAAGGACTTTTTCTGCGGGCGTTTTCGCCAGTACTTGGCTCAACGCTATTTTTAGCACCGCCCGGTTATCGAAACCCACACAGGCTAACGCCGCGGCGGCATCGATGCTCTCCGCGGTCGAAATTCGCACGCCAGACGCGCGCAGCACCTTGATAAAATGGGTCAGAACTTCGGTCATCGCGCCTTGGCCGCAAGGCGCGCCAGAGCGGGCACCTGGGCGTCCACGTGTTCGATGTCTTCCTGAAACTTCAGCAAGACATTGAGGGTGCCGCGCACGAAGTCGGGATCGAGTTCGGTCGCGTGGAGCAACACCAGCGTGCGCGCCCAATCGATGGTCTCGCTCACTGCCGGCACTTTTTTGAGATCCAAGCCCCGCAGACTTTGCACAAAGGCCACCAACTGGCGACGCAAATCCTCCCCAAGAGCGGGCACCCGCGAAGCGATAATGCGTTGTTCCAGCGCGCTGTCAGGAAACGGAATATACAGATGCAGACAGCGGCGCTTGAGCGCGTCACCAATTTCGCGCGTGTTGTTGGAGGTCAGGAATACCACCGGCGTGGTGACTGCCTTGATGGTGCCGATTTCCGGGATGGAAATTTGATAATCCTGCAGTAGCTCCAGCAGAAAGGCTTCGAATTCTTGGTCGGATTTATCGATTTCGTCGATCAGCAGCACCGCTCCCTCTTTCGCCCAGAGCGCCTTGAGCAGCGGTCGCGGCTCGATAAATTCCTCGCTAAAGAAAGTGTCGTCAAATTCGTGGAGCCTAGCCAAGGATTCTTTCAGGCCTTGGGCACCGGCCATCAAATCGCCCAGCTTCTCCTTTAGGACCTGCGTATAGAGCAGCTGCTTGCCGTATTTCCATTCATACAGCGCCTTGGCTTCGTCTAAACCTTCATAGCACTGCAACCGTATGAGCGGCTTGCCGAGCAAACTGGCGGTGGCCGTGGCGAGTTCGGTTTTCCCAACCCCTGGCGGTCCTTCCACCAGAATAGGTTTAGACAGTGCTTGCGCCAGATAGACCGCGGTGGCGATGGCATCGCTGGCGATATAGCCGGAAGTTTCAAAACCACGCTGCGTGGCCACAATGGCGGCGCGAGCGTCTGGAGCGTTAGCGGTGGTCACAGGCGTGAGATTTCCTAAAAATGAGGGGAGGTACGCCGGCTCAGCTTTCGCCCTGGTGAGCGCCACGCGCCGGCCTATTCTCGCTGATGGCGCAGCCAACGAAAACGGCAATCTGCCAGTTGGATCAAAAGGTGGCATTCTGGGTTCGCTGGCGACGGCGAGGGACGGCAAAAATCACCCGCCACCGTTTATTCGGACCATCCACTTGGGAGTCTGTGATGCACCTAGGGGTCTTTTCGTTCAACACCGAATATAGCCTCCGCTTGGACGCCTTAGCACGTGCCGCGGAGGAGCGCGGCTTTGAATCCTTGTGGGTGCCCGAACACACCCACATGCCGGTGCCGCGCCCCGGCGAGCCCGCTGATCCGCTCACCGGCATGCCACTCGCTGGCACGGGGACTTTTTTTCTGCCCGAAGAATACCGACATATCGCTGATCCCTTCACCAGTCTCGCTGCGGCCGCCGCGGTCACCACCCGTTTACGCTTGGGCACCTGTGTGTGCCTCATCAACCAATATCACCCCATCACCCTCGCCAAGCAGGTGGCAACCCTGGACCGCATCAGCCAAGGGCGTTTTATTTTTGGCATTGGTGCGGGGTGGCATGCCGTAGAGATGGCCCACCACGGCGTGGACCGCGCCCAGCGCTGGCCGCAATTACGCGAGCGGTTGGCGGCGTTGCGCACGCTGTGGGCGCAAGAAAAAGCGAGTTTCGCGGGCGAATTCGTGCGTTTTGAGGCCTCCTGGCAATATCCCAAACCACTTGAGTCAGCCGGCCCACCGGTGGTGTTAGGCACGTTGGATACCGCCTTTGGTCGGCGCCAAGTCGCCCTGTACGGCGATGGTTGGCTACCGCTAACGTTTGATATCCACGAAACCCAACGCAGCATCGCCGACGTGCACGACCAGATGCGGGCCGTGGGCCGCGATCCGGCGCGCTTGGCGGTATCGCTCTTTTTTCTGAACGATGCCCTGCAAGACGCCGCCACTTTGGAACAAGGACGAGCGATGGGTGCGGCACGCGCCATTTTGCGACTACCCGTAGCACCCGCCAGTGCGGTGTTAAAAACACTGGACCACTACGCGCGCGAATTTTTGTGATCGGCGTGCGCTGCCACGGTGTGACTCGCCGTACCCAGCGCGCCCCAGGAAGTTTTTTCTCCTAGCCTTTTTAACCACACCCACGGGGAGCTCAACGATGCGTTTTCATCACATGGCCATTTTTGTTTCCGACTTACCCGAAGCCATTCACTTGTGGCGCGACGTCATGGGTTTTGAACTGGCGGTCGAAACCGTCATCCCCGATGGCCCCGAGCCCGGCCCCAACACCTACATGTATCCCGCCCTGCTGGACGACATCTTTAAAGTCAAAGGCGCGCGCTCAAAAATGGCGCTCTTGAGTTCCCCGGAAGGCGCGCTCATTGAGCTGCAGGAATGCGAAGTGCCGGCGATTCAGCGCACCCCGCCAGAAAATCTACGCTACGGGCATACGGGGTTTCACGAACTGGGGCTGCTCGTCGACGACATCGACGCTTTTTTTGCCCAAGTGCGCGCGGCGGGTTATCAAACCCAAACTGAATATGTCTGGCAATGCGCCAACATCGGTCGCTCGTTTCTGTTTTATGACAAAGACGGCAACATGATTCAAATCTGGGAAAACAACACGGGTGCTCACTGGAAGTAGCGCCCGCAGCGCTGGGCTACTGACGCGCAGCGCACGGCCCTGTTGGGGGCACTCGTGGCGAGGTCATGCGAGGTGCTTTTACGCACCAACCAGCGCGCTCGCGCCAGCATGGCGCCCCTGCTGGGCGAATCGTCTACCGCAACGGGTTGCGCGTCGGAGGACACGACCAGCAGCGCGCACCGATTGATGCCAAGGGTGCGAAAACTCGCAACAGGCCCCGGGACCCGTAACGTGTAGGATTGCGGCGGCGTGATGCGCCGGATCACAGCCGTGGACAGCCATCCTGGCACGCCGCGCGCGGGCTGAACGTGACGGGGGGGCAACTCGTGGTGTTAAAAAAACAATCAAAGTGGGTGGCGGATTTGGAGATTTCAGCATGACGCCGCCGTGTTTGCCCGCGAGTTGGCACGGCCTGGGCGTCCGTCAATGCAACACCCAGCACTGCCACCGCTGTGCGAGGGGTGTTGGGCCATGACCGCGCGCCAGCTAGCCCGCGCGCACTGGTTTATGCGCGAACTCTGGCAGCGTGCGGTGGCCGCTCGCAGCGCGCAACTCGCCTCGGCGCTTGCCTATACGTCCATTCTCGCCCTGGTGCCGCTGCTGGTGGTGGGCTTTGCCACGCTGTCGCTGTTTCCAGCGTTCGCGGCTTGGCAGGGCATTCTGCAAGACTTTATTTTTCAGAGTTTCGTGCCCGGTGTCGGGACTCGGGTGCAAAGTTATCTCACCAACTTTGCATCCAAGGCGCGTGACCTGCAGGGTCTCGGGGTGACGGCCCTGCTGATCACCGTGCTGTCGCTGATGTCGAGCATCGAGGCCGCGTTCAATGACATTTGGGAAGTTCGCCGCCACCGGCCGCTCGGCAAGCGCTTACTGCTGTACTGGACCATCCTCACCCTCGGTCCGTTGCTCATCGGGGCCGGATTGGTCGCGACTTCCTTCTTGGTCTCGCTGCCGATGCTGCGCCAAGCCGCGGCCCTCACCGGCCTGAGTACATTTCTGCTGCATTGGTTGCCGCTCATCACGACTTGGCTAGCCTTCGTCCTCAGCTACAAAGCCATTCCCTATCACCCGGTGAAGCTTAGCCACGCGTTGGCCGGCGGACTGTTTGGCGCCCTACTGTTCGAAATCGCCAAGCGTTTGTTTGCTTCCTGGTTG
>CAIPNE010000398.1 GCA_903866355.1 uncultured Gammaproteobacteria bacterium | reverse complement strand
GGGAAAGCGGCGATGCAATGACGGTCGGCGTTGCGGACCCACTACTGCCCGATATCGCAATGGGTGTTAGTGCAGCGGTGTGGGTGCTGGATAGCGAGTCACGTCGGGGTGACGGTACGCGTTGCGGACACCGCGAAGTAAGGCGGTACTGCGTTGACTAAATTGGTGGGCGATAGTGGGATCGAACCACTGACCCCTGCCGTGTGAAGGCAGTGCTCTCCCGCTGAGCTAATCGCCCGATCTGGGTCGGAAATCGAGGGGCGGATTGTAGGCGGGTGGGTGCGGGGTGGTCAACGACAGCAAGCGACTCGCGGGCAGGTGGTTTCGTATAATCGGCGTTCTTTTCAGTGAGCCCGTGCCTGCATGACTATCGTGACTCGTTTTCCGCCCAGCCCAACGGGCTATTTACACATCGGTGGTGCGCGCACTGCGCTCTACAACTGGCTGTATGCGCGCCGGCACGGTGGCCGTTTTGTGTTTCGCATTGAAGACACCGATCGGGCGCGCTCCACAGACGCCGCCGTGGAGGCAATTTTTGAAGGCATGCGCTGGCTCAATCTGGATTGGGATGATGGCCCTTATTTCCAGACCCAACGCTTTGATCGCTACGCCGAGGCGGTTGAGCAATTGCTGCGCACCGAGGGTGCTTACCGTTGCTATTGCACGCGCGAACGCTTGGACGAACTGCGGGCGGCACAAACCGCGCGCAAAGACAAACCGCGCTACGACGGGCATTGCCGCGAACTCACCGCGCCGCCGGCGCAGGGCGGGCCTTTTGTGGTGCGTTTGCGCACACCGCAGACGGGACAAGTGGTGGTTGCCGATGAAGTCCACGGTGCGGTGGTGTTTGGCAACGCAGAGCTGGACGACCTCATCATTGCCCGTTCCGACGGCACGCCTACCTATCACCTGACGGTGGTGGTGGACGACCTCGACATGGGCATTACGCACGTCATTCGCGGCGATGACCACTTGAACAACACCCCGCGGCAAATTCACATCCTCGAAGCTCTGGGCGGCACGCGGCCGGTCTATGCCCATTTGCCGATGATCAACGGCCCAGACGGCAAGAAGCTTTCCAAACGCCATGGGGCGGTGAGCGTGACGCAGTATCGCGACGAGGGTTTTTTGCCCGATGCGCTGCTCAATTACTTGGCACGCTTGGGCTGGGCGCATGGCGATGATGAATTATTTACGCGGGACGAGTTGATCGCGAAGTTTGATTTGGCGGGCATTAATAAATCTGCGGCGGCGTTCAATTTAGAAAAGCTGCTATGGGTCAACCAACACTACGTCCAAACCATGCCGATGCCGGCACTGGCGCGCGCGGCGGCGCCGTATTTTGCGGCGGCGGGTTTGCACGAGGAGCACGGCCCGGCGTTGACGCAGGCCATTGAGGCCCAGCGCACCCGCGCCCGCACGTTGCTGGAAGTCACCGAAAAAAGTGCGCCTTACTATGCGGCCGAGATCACCCTCGATCCCGCCGCGGCGGCCAAACACCTCACCGCTGCCAGTGCGCCGGTGCTGCAGGCGTTGGCCGAGAAATTCGCCGCGCTGAGTGTTTGGGAAGGTCCGGCGCTGCACTCGGTAGTGGAGGAGGTGACGGCTGAGCTGCAGATAAAAATGGGCCAGGTGGCGCAACCGCTACGGGTTGCACTGGTGGGCAGCGCGGCTTCGCCCGCGATTGATGTGACGCTGCTGCTGGTGGGTCGCGAGCGTACTTTGGCCCGTTTGGCGGCGGCTTTGGTGGCGATTGGCGCGGGATAATGTCGCGGCAAGCATTTTTGCCTTGACAGTCTAAAGGCCACTTGCGTATCGTCCCGCCTCCCGCAACGGTTCTGGGGCTATAGCTCAGCTGGGAGAGCGCTTGCATGGCATGCAAGAGGTCGTCGGTTCGATCCCGACTAGCTCCACCAGAACCGCCCCGCGCACATTTTGCGCGGCACGCGAGAAGCAGCGTTTGGTAACGACGTCCCCATCGTCTAGAGGCCTAGGACACTTCCCTTTCACGGAGGCGACCGGGGTTCGAATCCCCGTGGGGACGCCACTTTTACCCTTGGCAAACCGGTAGAGCCGCCTCAGCTCACCGGCTTTGAGAGGGGCGCTCAACCCGCGCACGGCGGGGTATATCGCCGCCGTCCAGCAGCTTCCCCCTCGGCAAGTACCCCAACGTTCTCGCTAGCAGCGGGCCAAGTTTCTGGCCACCCGTGCTGGCGGTTCTGCTGCGCTATCTGGCCCAAGGCTTGGCCCGTGGGCCATCACGGGGAGCGCTAGTTGGCCCACACGGTATAAGATATTCCCCATGACTATCCAAATGGATTCGCGGTCTTCCGCGCCACCCCCGAGCCTTGCTCCTGCACGGCCCTACGACGCTCGCCTCGCGCGCTGGTTGGTAACACCGCTCCAGCACACCTGCATCACGCCTAACCACCTCACCAGCCTGCGTCTGCTCATCGGCACGGCCTGCGCGCTCGCGTTTAGCCAGGGTAGCTATGGCTTTAACAATCTCGGCGCATGGCTGCTGGTGTTATCGAATTTTGTTGACCATACGGATGGCGAACTCGCACGCATCAGCGGCAAAACCAGCCGTTTAGGGCATTTTTACGATCTGGCCAGCGATGGCTTCGTGACGGTTGCGCTGTTTGTTGGCATCAGTATCGGCGTTGGTGCGGTACAGGGTCCCTACCTGCTAGACGACCTGCCATTAACGGCGGCCAGTCTGCTGGTGAGCGCGCCGACCTTGGGTTGGCTGGCCGGCATCGCGGTGGCGCTGATGTTCGTGCTACGCCTGCAAATTGAGGAACGCATGGGCAAAGCTGGCACGCAGCAGGCAAGCTTAGGGGGCTTCGAAACCGAGGACATCCTTTATCTCATGCCGCTCGTCACGCTGCTGGACGGCACGCAGGCGTTTTTAGTGGCCGCAGCGATCGGGGCGCCGCTGTTCGCACTCTGGGTCGTGTGGGACTACTGGCGTGGTTTGCGGTTGCCCAACGTTGCCCGCGCAAACCGCCCTGAGGGCGCTCAATGAGTGCGGCACTGGATGCCCCCGCCACGCCGCACGACGCGGTTGATATGACCCTCACGGACCTACCAACCCCCGTGCCGCAAGAGGCTTTTCGCCAGCAGGGTGCTTTCTTGTATCTCGCGCAATTCCTGCCGGCCCACGTGACCGCGCAGCTCATTGCCGGCACCCGGGCGGTGTGGGGCATGGTCAACCGGAACTACCTGCCAGGCCATAAGCAGGGCGGTAGTGTGAGCCGGCATGTGATCGACCAACTGGCGCCGGCCATCGCCGAACTGTATCGCTCACCCCAATTAATCCACTGGCTAGAGCAGCTGTGTGGCGAGCGGCTGCTGCCCTCGCCGGTAGATGATCCACACGCCTATGCGCTGTATTTCTACACGGAACCCGGCGATCACATCGGTTGGCACTACGACACCTCCTACTACGAAGGGCGTCGCTACACGCTGTTGCTCGGGATACTGGACGAGTCCTCGTGCCGGCTGGAATATCGTTTGCACACCCGCGGCGCGGCGACGCCAGTGGTGACGGGTGCCGTGCAGATTCCGCCCGGCGGTTTGGTGTTTTTCGATGGCGACCAACTCCATCACCGCATTACGCCGTTGCGCGCCGGCGAACAGCGCGTCTCGCTCACTTTCGAATACGTCACCAACCCGCACATGCGGCCGCTGCGCCGTTTCATTTCTAATATGAAAGACGCGGTGGCCTATTTTGGCTTCCGGCAGGTGTTCAGTCAGTTGCGCGCCAAGCGTCAAAAACCCCAATGACCCGTGCCGCGCTGCTCTCGTTGTCGTTGGGGATGGCGCTGTTTATTGGCCTCATCGCGTGGCAGGG
>CAIPNE010000397.1 GCA_903866355.1 uncultured Gammaproteobacteria bacterium | reverse complement strand
GGTCGGCCAGTCGAGGCTTATCAAGTTTTTTCCTGCGTAGGGCACTATCAACGCCAGCACCGCCGTGAATTGCGTGGCAGTGACTTTAGCTGTGTCTTCATCCAGCGCCGGGTGAGCCTCCAACAGCAGTTGGCCATTGAGTAGACCCACCTTAAAGGGCTCGTTCACCAAGCGCACTGAGGTCCCTACCGGCACGGATTTGAACACCGTTTCAATGTCGTTGGGATACATCCGCATGCAACCATGGGTCACCCGCATACCGATGCCATAAGGTTTATCGGTGCCGTGGATCAGGTAACCGGAAAAACCCAAACGCAGCGCGTATTGACCCAAGGGATTCAGCGGGCCGGCCGGCACCACCGCGGGCAGGATGTCGCCCTCCTTCGCGTGCTCTTTACGGATGGATTCGGGTGGGGTCCAGGACGGATCTTTTACTTTACTCATCACTTTGGTCGCCCCATGCGGGGTAGACCAATCCTGACGTCCGATGCTGATCGGATAAGTGGCGATCTGCCGGGCCGCCCCTTTAGCTGCCCCTTTAGCCACCGGCAAATAGTAATACATCCGCATTTCAGGAATATTGATAATAATGCCCTCATGCGGGGCTTTCGGCAGCACGTATTGGCTGGGAATAATGACCTCCGTGTCCTCGCCGGTGAGCCAAGGATCAACACTGGGATTGGCGCGCCGCATTTCGTTATAACCCTGACCATAGGTACGGGCAATATCGGCGATGGTGTCGTTGCGGACCGTGGTGGTGAGGGCCACCTCGCCGATGACCTCGCCCGTCAGCGGATAATTTCTCGCCCACGCGGGTACCGCTGCACCGGCCAGCAACCCGGCCCATAAACAGCCTAGCAATCTCAAACGCATTCTTAATTCCTGCTCCAAACTAACTCAGCCAGCCCCGCCCTTGGGGGCGCCACGGAATACCGCTCCCGCCGCGACCAGCCAGCCCATGATGAACGCCGTTCCACCCGCCGGGATTACCGGCAAAGGGTGTTCTAGCGCCAGATAAGTCGAGGCAATGATGCCCCCGCTAAAACCCAGCATGCCCAGCAGCATCAGCGTGTTGGACACCAACCATGCAGGCTGCAAGACAGCTCGGGTGGCGCCACTCGCCACCACCACGCCGGCGTGTAATAGCAAATAAATAACCGCGGTATCGTAGCGATGGGCCGCCGCAGAACCGGGTGCCAGCGCGAGTGCATGAGCGCCCAGCGCCCCGGCCCCAACCCCCAGCGCACCGCCCAGAGCGGCCAGCGTCACTAGCCAGCGCTGCAGCTTTGCCATTATAAGCACGCGCCCGCACCGGGCCGCGTGTTAGGTGGTTTAACGTTCAAGGAGGCGCGGCATGAGCTCAACCAAATTACACGGCCGGGTGCGGTAATCAAGTTGCGCGCTCACCAAGGTATCCCAGGCCGTAGCACAGGCATTGGGCGAGCCCGGCAGGCAAAATATGTAAGTGCCATTGGCCACGCCCGCCAGTGCCCGAGACTGCAAAGTGGAGGTTTTAATCTGCGCGTAGGACAACGCGCGAAACATCTCGCCAAAACCCTCGATGGTTTTATCAAAAAGCACCACGGCAGCCTCCGGCGTACCATCCCGACCGGTAATCCCTGTGCCGCCCGTGGTGAGCACGACCGAGCACGCCGGATCGGCAATCCAGATAGACAAGGCTTCGCGAATTCGATAAATGTCATCTGGCACGATGCGCTGGGCGTGCAGGTGATGGCCGCCCGCCACCACACGCTGCAGCAGCAGTTGCCCGGAGGTATCATTATTTTCGGTGCGGCTGTCGGAGACCGTTAGTAGTGCTATTTGCAGGGGAATAAATTGTCGTTCAGCAGGCATGC
>CAIPNE010000396.1 GCA_903866355.1 uncultured Gammaproteobacteria bacterium | reverse complement strand
GCCCAGGCCAAGAGCCTTTGATGACTAAGGCGCCAGCGGCCGGACCCTGTAGCTCGTGGCCTTGTTCATCGAGTAGAGCCGGCTCAATGCCAAAAAATGGCAGGGTAGCGGAGCCTGGCTTCAGTGCGCATGCGCCCGGCAGCGGCGTAATGAGGATGCCGCCGGTTTCAGTCTGCCACCAAGTATCGACGATCGGGCAACGCTGCTCCCCTACCACCCGGTAGTACCACTCCCAAGCCTCAGGGTTAATGGGTTCACCCACCGAACCGAGCAAGCGCAGAGAGGCGCGGGAATGCCGTTTAACGGGTTCGTCACCGTGGGCCATCAAGGCCCGCAATGCGGTGGGCGCGGTGTAAAAAATGTTGACCTGATGCTTATCGATAACTTGCCAGAAACGCCCGCTGTCCGGCCACGTGGGCACACCCTCAAACATGAGGGTGGTGGCACCGTTAGCGAGTGGGCCATAAATAATATAAGTGTGGCCAGTGACCCAGCCCACATCCGCGGTGCACCAGTAAATATCGCCCTCGTGATAATCGAACACGTATTTGTGGGTCATCGCCGCGTAGGTGAGGTAACCCCCGCTGGTGTGCAACACGCCTTTAGGTTTGCCGGTAGATCCGGAGGTATACAGGATGAATAGCGGGTGCTCGGCGTCCACACTAACCGGCGGACACTCCGCACTGGCGCTCGCGCTCGCCTCGTCAAACCACACATCGCGCCCGGCCAGCCAGTCGATCGCACGACTGGTGTGCCGCACCACAAACACGGTGTGCACATTGGGACATTCCTTAAGCGCCAAATCGGTGTTGGCCTTCAGTGGAATGGATCGCCCGGCACGCAGGCCTTCATCCGCCGTAATCACCACCTGACAATCGGAATCCAAGATGCGGTCTTTCAATGCCTCGGGAGAGAAGCCGCCAAACACCACTGAATGCACGGCGCCAAGGCGCGCGCAGGCCAGCATGGCCACCGCAGCTTCCGGGATCATCGGCATGTAAATCGAGACGCGGTCGCCTTTGCACACGCCGCGCGCTTGCAGCGCATTGGCAAAACGACAGGTGGCTTCGTGCAGTTCGCGGTAAGTCACCCGACGCGTCTGACTCGGGTCGTCACCCTCCCACAGAATGGCCGTTTGGTCGCCCCGTGTGGCCAAGTGGCGGTCAATGCAGTTGTAGGCCACATTGAGCTGCGCACCCTCATACCAGCGGATGTCAGCCTGATGGAAATCCCAATTGGAAACCCGATCCCAAGGCCGGTCCCAAGTGACAAACTCCTCGGCTTGCGCGGCCCAGAAACCGTCGGGATCGGCCAGCGATTGTTGATACATCGCGGCGTATTGTTCACTGGTGAGATGCGTGCGGGCCAAGGCTGCAGGCGCAACGGCATAGACGATTTCTGCGGACATGGACCCTCCTGAAAGTAGTGCGGCGAGCCGGTGTGTCACCGGTCAGCGTCGATTATAGCCAAGGCTTGTCGCCCCCACACGCTGAGCGCGTCGCGGCGCTGCATTGCGCGTTGCGGCGGGCAACGCTTAAGGTGGCGGTCTCACTTTTTTAACCCATCGTTAAGAGCCAGCATGCCCATGATCGAACCGCTCCATACCGCGCTCCTCGCTGTTGCCGAGGCCTGCCACGTCGCGCGCGCCGCGCAGCTCAATCTCAAGACTCTCGCCAGTCTCACCAAAGACGATTTTAGCCCAGTGACTCTAGCGGATTTTGCCGCTCAAGCGGTGGTGTGCCTGCGCCTACGCGCGGGATTCGGCCAGTATGCATTGGTCGCCGAGGAGTCAGCCAACGACTTACGTGGCGCGGCTCAGCGTGCAATGGCCGACGCCGTGACTCAGGCAGTGAGCGCCTTATGGCCGAATATCGATAGGGACGAGGTATTGGATGCGATCGATGAAGGTAACCACGACGCCACCGCCAATCGCTACTGGACGCTAGATCCCATCGACGGTACGAAGGGCTTTTTGCGCGGCGGGCAGTACGCCATCTCTCTGGCGCTCATTGAAAACGGCGTGGTCGTCGCAGGGGTGCTGGGTTGCCCCAACTTAGGGATGGATTTCGCGCGCTCATTCGACCAACCAGACCCGGCGGGCACGCTTTTTTATGCCACCCGCGGTGGTGGCGCGTGGTGCATCCCGGGTCTCGACGTGCGGGCAACACCGCACCGCATCGCCATCACGCTGGGGCGACCGTTAGCCAATCTTCGGATGTGCGAGTCGGTGGAAGCCGGGCACTCGCGACTGGATAGCGCCTCGCAGGTCCGCGAGTTTTTGC
>CAIPNE010000395.1 GCA_903866355.1 uncultured Gammaproteobacteria bacterium | reverse complement strand
GTCGTGGAGAACGTGGAGCGCAACATCGCCTTGGGTCTGGCACCCAAAGCGGCCAGCTACCGCGCGATGGAGGAGGTCAGCGGACCTATCATCGCCATCGCTCTCACGCTGTGCGCAGTGTTTGTGCCCATCGCGTTCATCAGCGGTTTGACCGGCCAGTTCTACCGCCAGTTTTCCTTGACCATTGCGATCTCCGCGGTGATCTCCGCCATCAATTCACTCACGCTGTCGCCCGCGCTGGCGGCGCTCTTATTGCGCGGTCACGATGAACCCAAAGACGCACTCACCAAAATAATGGACCGAGTTTTTGGCTGGTTTTTCCGTGGTTTTGATTACTTGTTCCATCTCACTGCCCGGGGTTACGCGTGGGTTATCGCGCGTTTCATGCGGATTAAAGCGCTGCTGGTGGTCATCTACATTGGCTTGCTTTGGCTGACTTGGCACGCCTTTTTATTGGTGCCCGGTGGCTTTATCCCCAGCCCCGATAAGCAATACCTGATTGGCTTTGCGCAACTGCCGGACGGTGCTTCGCTCGATCGCACGGATAAAATTGTCCGGCAGATGACGGACATCGCGCGCAAGACCCCGGGGGTATCGAATGTGGTCGGTTTCCCGGGGCTGTCGATCAATGGTTTTGTGAATGCTTCTAACGCCGCCATCGTGTTTCTCAATCTCGATGAGTTTGAGGATCGGCGTACGCCCGAGCTTTCGGCCACGGCCATTGCCGGCAAGCTCAACCAAGAGTTTGGGGCCATTCAGGGCGCTTTTATCGCGTTTTTTACGCCGCCACCCGTGGACGGACTGGGTGCTATCGGTGGCTTTAAGCTGCAGTTGGAGGACCAGGCGGGCTTGGGCGATGAGGTCCTGTATAGCTCGCTGCAGGCGGTGCTCATGCGGGCGTGGCAAACCCCGCAGCTGGTGGGGATGTTCTCTAGCTATCAGATCAATGTGCCGCAGCTCAATGCCAACATCGATCGCGAGAAGGCTAAGCAGATGGGGATTAACCTCAACGATTTGTTTGCCACGCTGCAGGTGTATTTGGGGTCGTTGTACGTCAACGACTTCAACCGTTTCGGCAAAACCTACCGGGTCGTGGTGCAGGCTGACGCCGCTCAGCGCGCCAGTCTTGAGGACATCGCACGGCTCAAGACCCGCAATGAGCGCGGCGAGATGGTGCCGCTGGGCGCGCTGCTTGACGTACAACACGCCTTTGGGCCGGATCGCGCCATCCGCTACAACGCGTTTCCTTCCGCTGACATCAACGGTGCCCCGGCGCCCGGGGTCAGCTCCGGGCAGGCACGGGCTATCCTCGAGAAAATCCTCGACGAAACCCTGCCGCGCGGCATTGCCTATGAATGGACCGAGCTGACCTATCAAGAAATACTCACCGGCGACACCGCCTTGCTGGTGTACCCGTTGTGCGCGCTGCTGGTGATGTTAGTACTGGCCGCGCTCTATGAGAGTTTTCGCTTGCCGCTGGCGATTATTTTAATCGTGCCCCTGTGTATGCTTTTTGCCATCGGCGGGGTGCTCTACACCGGTGGCGACCGCAATATTTTTACCCAAATCGCCATGTTCGTCTTGATGGGATTGGCCTGTAAAAATGCCATCCTGATTGTCGAATTTGCCCGCGATCGGGAAATTCACGAGCCGGGCATTGGCCCGGTGAAGGCGGCGCTCGAAGCTTGTCGCCTGCGCTTGCGCCCCATCCTGATGACCTCCATTGCTTTCATCATGGGGGTTCTGCCGTTAGTGCTGTCCTCGGGGGCCGGGGCCGAGATGCGTCACGCGATGGGCGTGGCCGTCTTCTCCGGCATGCTGGGGGTGACGTTATTCGGCCTGTTCCTGACCCCGGTGTTCTACGTGTTGCTGGCTAAACGGCCCAGCGCGCCACCCATCACGGCGTCGGCGGAGCCGGGTGTATGAAACTGGCTTGGTGTCCGGTGTTGCTCGCGCTCAGCGCCTGCTCGCTTGCCCCGCCGCTAGAGCGTCCCGCCAGCGGGGTGCCCGAGGCGTGGAAAGAAGCAAGCCCGGCCATTGAAGGTCAGTGGGCGCCGGCCCTGCCAGCGGATGCACTGTCGCGCGGGGCGTGGTGGGAAGTTTTCGCCGACCCAGCGCTCAGCGTGCTGATGCGTGATGCCACCAGCGCTAATCTCGATCTCGCGGCGGCGGCTGCCCGCGTTGAGCAAAGCCGCACACTGGTCAAAACCGCCGCCGCAGCCCAACTTCCACGCATCGATTTTGGTGCGGGGGCGGCTGCTAGCAAGCCCGCCAACGTGGGGCCGGGCTTGGGCACTGGCCCAGATTTGGCCGCTTATGAAAGGTACAGCTTCGGCGCGGCCCTGAGTTATGAGTTGGACCTTTTTGGTCGGGTGCGCGATAACGTGCGCGCGGCGGATGCCGATCTTAACGGGCAACAAGCGCTCTATCAGTCCTTCGTGCTCGCCCTGCAAGCCGAAGTGGCGCGCACGTATTTCCTCATTCGTGCGACCGACGCGGAACTGGTGGTGTTGCGCACCACGGTGCAACTGCGCCGCGACACGCTGACGCTGGATGCCCGGCGGGTGTTGGCTGGTGAAGTGAGCGAGGTCGATCTGGTACGCGCTGAAGCCGAACTGCAGGGGGTGCGCACGGCGCTCATCGGCGTGGAACGCACGCGCGCGCAGTACGAACACGCGCTGGCTATTTTACTGGCGCGCGCGCCGGCGACGTTTGCGCTGGCGCCCGCACCGCTCAGCGCCGCGCCCCCGCGAGTGCCGCCGGGTTTACCTTCTACTTTGCTGGAGCGGCGCCCCGACATCGCCGCCGCCGAGCGCCGGCTAGAAGCGGCGAACGCGCGCATTGGGGTGGCCAAAGCGGCGTTTTATCCGTTGCTCAATCTCACCGCCGATGCGTCTTTTGTGGCGAACGACATTGGACAGCTCTTTGCCTGGTCGGCTCGCACGTGGGCGTTAGGGCCGTTGGCCGGGCTGTTACTGGTGCAGCCTATTTTTGATGGTGGACGCAACGCTGCCAATCTCGAACGCGCCCAAGCGGCGCTAACCGAAGAAACCGCGCGTTATCGTCAGCAAATATTGAGCGCCGTGCGCGAAGTGGAAGATGCGTTGGTGGCGCTGCGCACGCTGGCTGAGCAGCACGACACCGTGGCCAACACGCTGGCTGCCAGCACTCGCGCGCAACAACTGGCCCAGCAGCGCTTTGAGGCTGGGCAGACTAGCTATCTAGAGGTGCTCGACGCCCAGCGTCAGGCCCTGTTGGCGGAACGCCAGACCCAGCAGATCAGCGGTGAGCGGCAACTCGCCACAGTCGCGCTAATCCGCGCTTTGGGCGGTGGTTGGTAGGGATTCAGCGGTGTTGGCGCCACTCGCGCCGGCGAGCGCCCGTGCCACCCATGGGCGGGTGGCCACAGCCCACGCACTCAGCGCGTGACTAAGCCATAGCGCTGCATTTTTCGATACAGCGTGCTGCGTGAGATGCCGAGTCGGCGCGCGACTTCGGACAGATTGCTGCCGTAGC
>CAIPNE010000394.1 GCA_903866355.1 uncultured Gammaproteobacteria bacterium | reverse complement strand
GCGATGGGGTTTTGTTACGAGGCTCATACGCTACCCGCCAAGCGGTGTACGACCTGCCCGCCGACCATCGTGAGGACTACTTTCCCGGTCAGATGGGCGTCGAGATAGGGGGTGTTTTTGCCCGCGCTCGCGAGTTCGGCGACCGTGGCTTGCCAGCATCGCGTGGGGTCAAATAGGCATAAGTCGGCCGGCGCACCCGGGGTTATTTCGCCGCCCGCGCGGCCCAGAATGCGGTGCGGCCGCAAACTTGCCGCGGCAATCGCGGTGGGCAGATCAAAGGCGCCCGCGGCCACTAAGCTCAACAGCGCCGGCAAGAAGGTGTCTACGCTGGAGATGCCGGGCTCGGTTAGGCCAAAAGGTGCCGCTTTGGCATCGGCATCGTGGGGCTCGTGGGAGGCGCTAATCGCGTCGATGGCGCCAGTTTTTATGCCCTGGCGCAGGGCTTTGCGGTCGCTGCTGGCCCGCAACGGCGGACGCAAATGGAAGTTAGGGTCGAAATTACCCAGGTTATCTTCTGTAAAACACAGATTGGCCAGACTGACATCGGCACTTACCGGTAAGCCGCGTGCCCGTGCTTGCGCAATGGGTTTGATGGAATCTGCGGCGGAGAGCTTACAGAAATGCGCACGCGCGCCAGCCGCGGCCACCAAGATGAGGTCGCGGTACACGGCGATGACTTCGGCGGCAGCGGGAATGCCGTTCAGCCCCAGGCGCGTACTCACCGGGCCTTCGTGGACCAGCCCATCGCGACTCAGCCAATAGTCTTCGGAGCGCAAAAAAACGGTGAGTTCTGCGCTCGCGGCATACGCCAGCGCATGCTTGAGGACGGCGGTGTCCTTGATGGCGCGTTCCAAGTTAGTGATTCCCACCACGCCGGCGCGTTTGAGGGCGTGCATTTCGGCCAGTACTTCACCCGCTAAGCCGACCGTTAAGGCGCCCAAGCACAGCACTTGCGCGCCGCCCGCGGCCGCAGCACTTTGGGTGATGTGTTCCACCACGGTGGGGTTATCGATGACCGGTGAGGTGTCGGGTGTGCAGCACACCGTGGTGAAGCCGCCCGCCGCGGCCGCCCGTGCTTCGCTGGCGATGCTCGCTTTGCGCTCAAAGCCGGGTTCGCGCAAATGGCTGCCTAAATCGACAAAGCCCGGGCTGACGATGAGCCCTCGCGCATCGATGCTCTGGTCGGCTTTAAGACCGCGTGGCGCCCGGCCAACGGCGAGAATGAGGCCGTCTTCAACCCAGACCTCGGCGTTGCCATCGTAGCCACTCGCGGGGTCGATAACCCGCCCACCGTGAATGCGCCAACGCATCTCAGTGCACCCCCGCTAACGCTTGGTTGCCCATCACCATGGCCATCACCGCCATGCGAATAGCGATGCCGTAAGTAACCTGCTGCAAAATGACCGACTGCATGCCGTCGGCCACGGCGGAGTCTATTTCCACCCCGCGGTTGATGGGGCCTGGGTGCATCACGATGGCGTCGGCTGCGGCCAGCCGTAGACGCTGGGCCGTGAGTCCGTATTCGCGAAAATACTCGTGGGCGCTGGGCAACAGCGCGCTCTGCATGCGCTCCTGCTGGAGGCGCAACATGATGACGACGTCGGCGCCCCGGATGCCCTCATCCAGATCGTCATAGACCGTCACCCCAAGGGCTTCAACCCCTGCAGGAATGAGGGTTTTAGGGCCCACCACGCGCAGGTCGGGCACGCCTAAAATTTTCAGGGCTTGGATATTAGAACGCGCCACCCGCGAGTGGGCGACGTCGCCCACGATAGCCACCGTGAGATGTTCGAAGTTTTTCTTATGGCGGCGAATGGTGAACGCATCGAGCAAGCCCTGAGTGGGGTGCTCGTGTCGGCCGTCACCGCCGTTGATGACGCTGATGTGCGGGCCGACTTGCCGGGCGATGAAGTCCGCGGCACCGCTGATGTGATGGCGCACGACAAACATATCGCATTGCATGGCCTCTAGATTGCGCAAGGTGTCGGCCAGCGATTCCCCTTTTTTAGTTGAACTCGCTTCGATGTTGATGTTCAGCACATCGGCAGACAGCCGTTTGGCGGCGAGGTCGAAGGTGGTTCGGGTACGCGTGCTCGGCTCAAAAAAGAGATTGGCGACGGTGCGCCCGCGTAGCAGTGGGACTTTTTTGACCGCCCGGTCGCCCAGTGGCGCGAACCGCTCGGCGTTATCGAGGATTTCTTCCAACAGGCTGCGCGGCAGACCTTCGATAGCAATGAGATGGCGGAGACGACCTTGGGCATCGAGTTGGACTTCCGCCGCGCTCATCGCTGCTCCTTAACTTCGCCAGATTAACCGCCGATGGTGGCCGTCGAGCGACGGCGCCTGAGTCTTCGTGCCGACGTCCTTAGGCCGCGCTCGCAACGGGACGCTGGCGGCAGATTTCGAGGTGCATCGGCGAAGGTCCGGTGAGTTTAGCATGCTCGCCGGGTTGTAAGTTCAGGTGCGCGCCAACGACTTGGGCTGTGATCGGCAGTTCCCGCCCGCCCCGATCAAAGAGCACCACGAGGTGTATGGAACGTGGCCGGCCATAGTCAAAAATTTCATTCATGGCCGCGCGAACCGTGCGACCGGTGTAGAGGATGTCATCTACGAGCACCAGATCTCGGTCCGTCACATCGAAGGGCAGCATCGAGGGCGCGACGGTGGGATGGATGCCGATACGGCTGAAGTCGTCGCGATAGAAAGCAATATTGAGTTCGCCTAGCGGGGCGGGGATGGTCAGCAATTGGCTGAGTTTTTCCGCTATCCACACCCCGCCCGTGCGCACGCCAATCAGCGCCGGTTCGGTGATGTCAGCCTGGCTCAGGGTGTGGCTCAGCGTGGTGGCCATCTGCGTGATTAACGTCTGTATATCGAACTGCAGGCTCATTTTTGCTCCGGGCTTTGCGCCGCTTCCATCAGCCAAGTTTCTAGAATTTGTTGTGCGGCGAGGGCGTCTAGTGTGTGTCGTGTGCCGCGGCGCAGCGCTTGCGCGGCGTGTGATGACAGCCGTTCATCGATGAACGCTACGGGTCGATGGTAGCGCCCCACGAGTCGGCGCGCGAAGCGTTCAATGGCACTGGCCAGCGGATGGGGCGCACCATCGTTGGTGCTGGGCAGACCGACTACCAGACAGTCAGGACGCCAGTCGTCGATGAGTTTCCCCAACACCAGCCAGTCCGGTTGGCCGTGTTGCGCCGGCAACGTGAGGAGTGGGCTGGCGGTGCCGGTGATGGTTTGGCCAACGGCCACGCCAATGCGTTTTTCGCCGTAATCAAAGCCCAGCGCCGTCCGAGGTGCTGTCACGCGTGCCCAACATCGCCCGATAGCCGGTAGACGTCCACGCCTAAACAGGCCGCCGCTTGCGCCCAACGGCGATCAGCGGGGGAGTGAAACATGACTTCCAGCGCGGCCGGCCCACTCAGCCACGCGTTCTGGAGGATTTCTTGTTCTAGTTGGCCCGCCGACCAGCCGGCATAGCCCAATGCAACGAGGGTATCTGAGGGGCCTTCTCCGCGTGAAATAGCGGCCAGCATTTCGCGTGAAGTGGAGACCGCTACCTCGTCACTGACCACCATCGTGGAGCCAAAATCGAGCGTTGGTCGGTGAATGATGAAGCCACGGTCGCGGTGCACCGGCCCGCCCTGATAGACAATTTGG
>CAIPNE010000393.1 GCA_903866355.1 uncultured Gammaproteobacteria bacterium | reverse complement strand
TGTGGCGTGGGCTATGTGGCGGGTTATCAGGGTTCGCCCATCTCGCACCTGATGGATGTGTTGTCGGACGCCCAGCCCATCCTGCAAGAGCTGGGCGTGCATTTCGAGGCGAGCGCCAGCGAGGCCGCAGCAGCGGCAGCTTTGTCGGCCTCCGTCATGTACCCGATCCGCGGTGCGGTGACTTGGAAGTCCACGGTGGGCACCAATGTGGCCTCCGATGCGCTGGCCAACTTAGCCTCGAGCGGTGTGATGGGCGGCGCGTTGGTCATTCTGGGCGAGGACTACGGCGAGGGTTCTTCCATCATGCAGGAACGCAGCCATGCGTTTGCGATGAAGTCGCAAATGTGGCTGCTCGACCCGCGCCCTAATCTGCCGTCCATCGTGCAGGCTGTGCATGATGGTTTTGCCCTGTCAGAGGCCAGCCGCACGCCGGTGATGCTGGAACTGCGCGTGCGCTCCTGCCACCTGCACGGTAGCTTCGTAACGCGTCCTAATGTGCCACCGCCTTACAGCTTGCGCGCCGCGCTGGAGTCGCCCGTGCGGGATACCAGCCGCATCGTGCTGCCACCGGCCAGTTACCTCCACGAGCACGAGAAAATTCTCGAGCGCTGGCCGGCGGCCGTGCGCTTCATCGAAGAGCGCGGGCTCAACGAGTTCTTCACCGGCGACATCGAAGAACTGGGCATCATCGTGCTCGGTGGCCTGTACAACAACTTACTCCGTGCACTGATGGGCCTGGATCTCGCCGACCTGTTCGGCCAGTCGCGCATCCCTCTGTATGTGATGAATGTGGCGTACCCGGTCATCGATGCCGAGCTGCTGCGTTTTTGCGACGGCAAAAAGGCCGTGCTGGTGGTGGAGGAAGGTCAACCCGATTACCACGAGCAAGCCATCCACGCCGTGCTCGGGCGCGCCGGCGTGCGCACCACGATTCACGGCAAGGACCTGTTGCCGCGGGCCGGGGAATACACGGTGCTCGACATCAAGCAGGGGCTGGCGGGCTTTCTCGCGCGCCATCGGCCCGTGGCGTTGGCCACACCGGTGCCTCTCGGCATGCCGATTCGTTCCGCCATGCCCGTTGCGCCCCTCGCAGCCGTAACGCCGGCGCCCGTGCCGCCGCCAGCGCCGTTACCGGTCACCTCGTCAGCTGCTTTCGCGGCCGCGGCCCCCACCCGCTTGGGGGCGCCGGAACTCGCCGCAGTGGTGCCGGCGCGGCCACCGGGCTTCTGTATTGGTTGCCCGGAGCGACCCATTTTTTCAGCGATGACTTTGGTGCAAGAGGAACTGGGCATGCACCACATCTCGGCGGACATCGGCTGCCACCTGTTTGCCGCCATGCCGCCGTTTCATCTGGGTGCGACGACCATGGGGTACGGGCTAGGCCCGGCCAGTGCTTCGGCCCTTAACGTGGCGGCGGGCAAGCGCTCCATCGCGGTGATGGGCGACGGTGGTTTCTGGCACAACGGGCTGACGAGCGGCATTGGCAATGCGGTCTATAACAAGGCCGATGGCGTGATCGTTATCGTTGACAATAACTACGCGGCGGCCACCGGTGGACAGGACCTGTTGTCCTCGCGCGTGGACAACCCCAACCGCAGCACCCAGCACCCCATCGAGGCCGCCGTGCGTGGGGTCGGCGTGGAATGGGTGCGCACCGTGGACCACACCTACGATATCAACGCCATGCGTGCGGCGTTGCAGGACGCACTCACCACCGACTTCCAGGGGCCTAAGGTTGTGATCGCGCAAAGCGAATGCATGCTGAATAAGCAGCGTCGCATCAAGCCGCAAGTGGCCGCTGCCGTGCAGCGTGGCGAACGGGTGGTCAAGGAGAAGTTCGGCGTCGACGCCGCCGTGTGTAGCGGCGATCACGCCTGCATGCGCCTCTCGGGCTGCCCTTCGCTCACGCTCAAAAACAGCGGCGACCCGCTCAAACCCGACCCCGTGGCCCATGTTGACGAGGGTTGCGTGGCCTGTGGCCATTGCGGCGAAGTGGCTGACGCAGCCGTTTTGTGCCCCTCGTTCTACCGCGTGGACTGGGTGCGCAACCCCAGCCGCTGGGAACAACTGCTGGCGGGCTGGCGAGGTGCGGCGGTGGGCTGGTTACAAGCGCGCCAAGGCCGCGCCCTGCGTGCCCGAGCCTTGTATGCGGAGGGCGAATAATGACCGCCGCACCGCTGCCACGGGTATTGGGCGCGGACCCACGACAGCCCATCACCATCGCTATCTTGGCGATGGGTGGTCAGGGTGGGGGGGTGCTGGTGGACTGGATCGTCGACCTCGCACAGCAAAACGATTATCTCGCGCAGGCCACATCGGTGGCTGGCGTGGCGCAGCGCACCGGCGCGACCATCTATTACATCGAACTGTTTGCGCAGCGACATGTACGCGCGCATGGCGGCGCACCCGTGCTGGCCCAGATGGCGGTGCCGGGTGAAATCGATATCGTCATTGCCTCGGAATTAATGGAGGCCGGACGCGCCATGCAGCGCGGCTTGGTCACGCCGGCGCGCACGACTCTCATCACTTCCTCGCATCGCGACTACGCCACCGTAGAAAAAGTGGCGCCGGGGAACGGCATAGCCAACACCGCGGCGGTGCTGGACGCGGGCTACCAGCACGCCCAACGATTTTTATACGACGACCTGCAGGCGATCGCCAAAAGCACGGGCAGTGTGGTGTCGGCCGTGCTGTTCGGCATGTTGGCCGGGAGTGGCGAGTTACCGTTTGAGGAGGCGGCCTTCGAAGCTACGGTGAAACGCGCTGGCGTAGGGGTTGAGGCCAGTCTGCGGGCGTGGCGCGCCGGCATGGCAGCGGCGCGGCGCCCGATGCAGCGCGAGCAAGCGGCTGACCCAATGGCCACCGCGCCACGTCCGCTCCCGGCAAGCGCGGCAGCACCCCAAGTGGAACCCTTGCGGGCCCGCATCGCCCACGAGTTGCCAGCCGTGGCCCACGCGATGCTGGGCGCGGGGCTACAACGCGTGTTGGAATATCAGGACCTCGCCTACGGTGCGGAATACTTGGACCGGGTAACGCGGCTGCATCAGGTTGGCTTGCGCTGTGGTGGCGCCGAGCACAACCACGCCGCCACGCTGGAGGCCGCCCGCTGGATCGCCGTCGCCATGGCCTATGACGATGTCATCCGCGTGGCCGATCTCAAGACCCGCACCGAACGCAGCCAACGCGTGCGCGCAGAAATTGGCGCTAGCGCTGACGACGTCGTTGGCACTGTGGAGTTTTTTCATCCACGGATCGAAGAAATCTACGGTTTAATGCCCAAAGGCCTGTCCGATAGGCTGGATGCCATGCCGCCGGTGCGCGCGCTGCTGGTGAAAATAATTGGCAATGGACAGCGCGTGCGCCCGCACACGGTGGGCGGCCAACTGCTGCTGCAGGGTCTGGCGTCGCTGCGCCGTTGGCGGCGCCGTAGCCAGCGACATGGCGTGGAAATAGCCCACATCACCACTTGGCTCAACACCGTGCAAGACCTCATGGCCAGTGACTACCGGCTGGCGTTGGAGTTGGTCCGTTGCCGGCAACTCGTGAAGGGCTACAGCGACACGCATGCACGCGGGCAGTCCAAGTTTGACCAGCTGTTGCGAGCGGCGGTGCTGCTGCGGGGACGGCCCGATGCGGCGGCGGATCTGGCCGCCTTGCGCGTCGCGGCTCTAGCGGATCCGCAGGGCGCCCAGTTAACGCAGCGCTGGCATTTATTGGGCTTGGCGACGCCGCCAACCACCCCGCTCTAACGGCGCGCGGCCGTGGGGTCGCGCGCGCACCATCCACCCCACTCAGTCAGGTGCTGGGTGAGCCTTGGGTCGAGTTAACCGTGCGGGCCTGCACGCGATGGCGTTGGCGCCGCGTTAGGTGCAGGCCAATCTCGGGCGTGCGCGATCTCTGGGGGCACCTCGCTGCTAACCACCGGGCCGATTTTTTTCCTTAGCCCGACCCTGCGCCGCCCCGGCGCGTTAAGCCAGCAGGTCACTGACCCGCGTGGGTGCTTTAATTTTCATGACGATCGGCGGCGTGTTGGCGGCTTTTCAAAACCCAGGGTGTCGCGCAGCGTAGTGCCCGGGTATTCGCGGCGAAACAGCCCGCGCCGTTGCAGTTCAGGCACGACCCAGCGGACGAAATCTTCGTAGGTGCCGGGCATATGCGTGGCGGCCAGCACAAAGCCATCGCAGGCAGCACCTTCAAACCATTCCGCTAGACCATCCGCCACTTGGCTGGCGCTACCCACAAACAGGGGCAGCTCGCGCAACGTACCGCGTCCGCTGAAATGCAGAAAATCCCGTAAGGTCGGATGGGCACAGCCGCTCAGTTGCACCACGCGGTCTAGCACGCCCTGCAAGCCCGTCGCGCTGGCTAATTCCTCAGCGGTGAAAGGGTCGTCCAAGGCTTTGGTACCAAAATCAAAATTTAGCACTTCGGATAACAACACCAGGGCGTCGATGGGTTTCGCCAGACCGTCAATGAGCGCCTGTTGATCCTCCGCCATGCTCTGGGTTTCGCCTGCCACCACATAAATGGCGGGCGCTATTTTTACCTGTGTGGGATCGCGCCCCTGCACGGCCACGGCCGCTTTAAATTCTCGATAAGAACGCTGCGCCAACGCCAAGGTGGGATGTATCACAAACACCAGTTCCGCCCATCGTGCGGCGAACGCGCGCCCCCGCCCGCTCTGCCCGGCCTGGATAATCACCGGCTGTCCCTGTGCGGAGCGCGGCACGGTGAAAGGCCCGCGTGAGCGTAACCAGCGTCCGGCGTAATCCACCCGGTGGACTTTCTGGGGGTCGCCAAACACACCGTTCGCTTTGTCTT
>CAIPNE010000392.1 GCA_903866355.1 uncultured Gammaproteobacteria bacterium | reverse complement strand
GCGGCGCGCAGGTCGACGCGGTCTATCATTTGGGCGCCTGTTCCGACACCTTGGAGTGGGATGGACGGCGCATGATGGCGGCGAACTTCGAATTTTCCCGTGACCTTCTAGATATCTGCGAACAACACCAGATTCCGTTTATCTATGCCTCAAGTGCTGCGGTGTACGGTCTGAGCGAGGTCTGTCTTGAAGATCCTGCCTGCGAGCGACCACTGAACGTCTACGGCTACTCTAAGCTCGCTTTTGATCAACATGTGCGTCAGCGCTTGCCAACGTTGCGGACCCGGGTGGTGGGGCTACGTTACTTTAACGTCTACGGGCCGCGCGAACAGCACAAGGGCCGTATGGCCAGCGTCATGTATCACTTTGATCAGCAGTTACAACAGGGTGCTACGGTGCGTTTATTTGGTGCCTCGCATGGTGTGGCGGCGGGCGAGCAGTCGCGGGATTTCGTTTTTGTTGATGATGTCGTGGCGCAAACCCTGTGGTTCGGCGGGGAGACCGCGGTTTCCGGTATTTTTAACTGTGGCACGGGGCGCACCGCGACGTTCAACGAGGTGGCGCAGGCAGTGATAGCCCATCACGGCCACGGCGCTATCAGCTACATTCCCTTCCCTGAAGAACTGCTAGGCGCCTATCAGCATCGGACCTGCGCGGATATGAGCGCTGCGCGCAGCGTCGGATTTAGCGCTGTAGCCCGTGATATCGCGCTAGGGGTGCGGGCTTATCTCGATTCACTGCGGCCGTGAGGCGGATTTACACCGCGCTACTCTGTTGGTGTTTGCCGCTGATTCTTGGCCGCCTCGCTTGGCAGGCGATACGTAATCCCGCTTATCGCGATCGTTGGCGCGAGCGCCTAGGTTGGTACCAGACGCGGCCACGTTTGGACTCACCCATTTGGGTACACGCAGTTTCTGTGGGCGAGGTCGGCGCGGCGGCACCGCTTGTCAAGGCGCTGCGCGAACGCTACCCCTTCAGGGATATTCTCATCACCACCACCACGCCTACCGGGGCTGCGACGGTGGTCCGTCAGTTTGGTGAAACAGTTCATCACGTCTATTTTCCCTACGACATCCCGTGGGCTGTCGGGCAGTTTTTACGGCACTTTAAGCCCCGCATGCTATTGCTGATCGAGACCGAGCTTTGGCCCAACGTGATCCACGAATGTGCGCAACGCCACACGCCGATCATTTTGGTGAACGGGCGCATGTCGGAGCGCTCGGCGCGTGGCTATCGCTATCTCGGTCAGTTGACCCGCAGCATGCTGGGGCAGCTTACAAGGGTGGCTGCGCAAACAACGGAAGATGCTAATCGCCTGCACGAGCTGGGCGTTGATCGGTCGCGGTTAGTGGTCACAGGCAGTCTTAAATTTGATGTGCATCTACCGGCGAGCCTCTTTGAGGAAGGGGCAGCTATTCGGCGTGAGCTGGGTGTTAACCGACCCATCTGGGTGGCGGGCAGTACGCGTGAAGGCGAGGAAATCGTCTTGCTGCGGGCTTTCCGGCTGTTGCGACATCAATTTCCCGATGCGTTATTGGTTGTCGCACCCAGACATCCGGAGCGTTTCGAGTCGGTCGCCGAGTTAATTCGGCGCGAAGGCTGGCGCGCGGTACGCCGGCGCGAAGCAGCGCCTTGCGAGCCAGAAACAGAAGTGTTTTTGTTGGACTCCATGGGCGAGTTGCTACGTTTCTACGCGGCTGCTGATGTCGCTTTCGTGGGCGGTAGTCTATTCCCGCTGGGCGGCCAGAACATGCTGGAACCCGCCAGCCTCGGTGTGCCGGTCGTGACCGGGCCGTACTTAGACAATTTTTTAGAAATTTCGAACAAATTAACCGCAGTCGGTGCGTTGCGGATTGCCGCCAACGCGCCAGAACTTGCGACGACGCTGGGCGATTGGCTAGCACACAGCGAGGCTCGCGACGAGGCTGGGCACGCTGGGCGGCAGATGGTCGTGCACAATCGGGGCGCTACGATGAGCGTGCTGGCGTTGCTGGTCGACGCGGGTCTGCAATAAGCCAACAGGTGGGGACCTCGATGTCGCCGGTCCAACACGGCCTGTCGGTTGGGTGTGCTAGGGTGGTTTTAATCTAACCTTCGCACAGCGCAGGTTGGTGCTTCATGGCCCATCATTTTAGGTGTAATCATGCGATCTGGAACCCAGTTTGCGGGCGCAGGCGGTCCCTCTGAGGTGTTTATAAGGCCGGTCATCCTCGATATCGAAGCCTCGGGCTTTGGGCGGGGCAGCTATCCGATTGAAATCGGCGTGGCGCTAAACAGTGGCCGCAGTGAATGCTTTCTGGTTAAGCGGGAGTCGGATTGGACCCACTGGGACCCGTCGGCTGCCAATCTCCACGGTATCTCGCCCGAGATGTTGTTAAGACGCGGACGCCCACCACGTGAGATTGCCCAGCGCCTCAATCAACTTTTGGCGGGCATGACGGTTTATACCGACGCGTGGGGTGTTGATAGTTCGTGGTTGGCCTTGTTGTTTGAGCGTGCCGAATTACCGCAGCGCTTTCGTCTGGACGCCTTGGTGGGCTTGCTGAACGAGGAGGAGAAAACCGCCTGGGCGATGTCCAAGATATTCGCGCGGGACTCACTACGGCTGACACGGCACCGGGCGAGCGCCGATGCCTTAATTTTGCAGGCGGCTTATGTGCGCACCAAGGGTGTCTCGCCAGAAGCTTCTGACGGTCAAGCGCTAACGTAACCAAGCCTGGATGGCTTTGAACTGCGGGTGACGAGAGTCCCCTAACCACTCAAAAACCACTGATTCTGCGCTCACCACGTTAATCCGGCAGGCGCGCAGCCGGTCCAACGCGTTTTGATAGTTTTCGAGGCGGCGCGAACAAATAGCGTCTTCCACCACAAACACCTCAGCCCCCGAGGCCAGCAGGTCTTGGGCGGTTTGCAGTACGCAGATATGCGCCTCCATGCCCACTAACACCACGTGACGTCGATCGAGTGCCGCGATCGAGGCGGCAAACCCTTCCGCGTCCAGACAGCTAAAAGCTGTTTTGACGAAAAGTTTACAATTTTTGGGTAAGGCCTCGGCCACCGTCGGGTGCGTGTTCCCCAAACCCTTGGGATATTGCTCGGTGTGCAGCACCGGTACCTCGAGGAGGGTGGCTGCGCGTGCGAGCAGGGCGGTATTTTGCAACACGCGGTTAAGCACCTTGGGAGGCATTGCCTGACCCAGTCTGCTTTGCACGTCCACGACGACCAAGACGGAGTTCTCGGCGGCCAATTTCAAAGCGCCAGGAAAGCGGTTGTTCATCGTCGTCGCCGCCTTTATCGGGGTGCTGGGGTTGGTAAGGCGGTGGCGAGGATGGGGGGTTTTAACCAAGAATTGGTAATGGCGATGTCCGTGGGGGCCAGTGTGCCTGCGGCCTGTTTCAGGCGCAGTAGGTTCAGAATGTACTCATAGCGGGCGCGTGAAAGATCACGTCGCGCTTGGGATAACCCGCGTTCTGCGGTCACCACATCGACTGTGGTACGAGTTCCCACATCGAAGCCCGCCCGAGTTGATTCCAACGCCGTTGCGGAGGAGATGACCGATTGCCCCAAGGCCTGGACCGCGCTGATTTGCGTCACCACCCCTAAAAATGACTCGCGCGCTCGGCGGTAGGTCGTCCGACGACTGCGTTCTAGTCTTTCCAATGCTGCGGCGTGCGTATGATTGGCCTGACGGGTTTGGGACACCACAGTTCCCCCCGAATAAAGCGGGACGTTCAGACGAATGCCAATATCGCTGTGCGTTGTTTGCACATCACCAAATTGCCCGCCGGCGTTGTTGTAGCCGTGGCTGCCGTCGATATCAATGGTGGGATAGTGACCAGCGCTCGCGATGGCGATGTCGTCCTCAGCAATTTGGGTGGCGACCAGCGCCGCCGCTACGTCAAGATTCTGGCTGATGGCGGTTTCTGTCCAGCGGCCCACGTCGTTGGGCGAGGGGCGTTCCAGTGGCAGCTTTTCGCCGAGCGTCCACAGGCTGGATGGATAATCTCCAGTCACCTCACGCAGCCCTTCTTCGGCGTTCTGCAAAGCGTTTTCGGCCGTAATGACCTGTGCAAAAGCCCGATCGTAACCAGCTTGCGCTTCTTGTACGTCGGTAATCGCAATTAAGCCAACATCGAAACGCTGCTTTGCCTGTTCCAGTTGCCCTGAGAGGGATTCACGTTCGGCACGGGCGAAACTGAGGTCATCTTGGGCGCCCAATACGGCGAAGTAGCGTTCGGCCACCCGTACCATCAAGCTCTGCCATGACGCATCTACTTCTAATTGTGCTTGGTGTAGACGTTTATCGGCCTGCTGCAAACGCAGGTAACGGTCGTGGTGGTAGACCGGTTGGCGCAACGTGACGCGGTAATCAGAACCCTCATACGAGGCGGAGCGTCCCGCGGGGTCGCGGGCGGTTGTGATGTCGAGAGCGTTAGTGCTGCCACCAACGGTAAAGGCTAATTCGGGCTTCCATAACAAGGCACGTGCCTGCGGAATGTTTTCAGCCACCGCCAGCGCGGTCTCCTGAGCCTCTCGGTACAGCGGTTCACTGTGCTCCGCGAGTTTGAGCAGTTCGACGAGATCGGCCGCCGGCGCTATTCCGCTGGAGCTCATCAGAAATACGGCAACCAATAGCGTCTGCCTTGCGGGAAGTCGAGTCACGGCGAACATGCGTTGCGGGCCCTGTATTGAGACATTAAAAGCGAAATTATTCGTCAGTAGGTGGTCATTTTTGGATCGACGGTTCGCGCCCAAGCATCGATGCCGCCAGTCAGGTTAAAAACATCCGTCCAGCCTTGCTCAAGCAAATAGTACTGGGCGGCTCTACTTCGCACGCCATGGTGGCAGATGACCACCACGGATCGGTCACGTGCCAAGCCTGCCGTACGGTTCGGGAGATCGCCTAGCGGAATATGGATAGACCCTTGAATTTGGCACAGCGCAAATTCCCAAGTTTCCCGCACATCGAGCAGGATGTAGTCGGCCGTGGGTAAGCGCTGCGCCAACTGTTCGACGTCGATGTCGTTCATACCTTCAAAAAGAGAAACGCGGCACGGGCTCGGCACCGACTAGCGGCTCCAATTCGGTTTCAAACAGCGACTCCACGCTAAAGCTCTGCGCGCTCGTGCGAGTGATCAAGAGTGCTTCCATGGCGTGTCCCTGGCCGATCACGGCGAACAGTCGCCCGCCGATTGCCAACTGGGATTCTAATTCGACGCTTCGGCGCAGCAGGGCGCCGGTTACAGCAATGACATCGAACGGGCCGCGCGTGGGTGCGCCAGCCAACCCGTCGCCGGCGATGCTCGTGATGTTGGCCGCACCACGCGCCCGAAAGCGACGCTGCGCCGAGGCTGCGAGCTCGGGTTCAATCTCGTAAGTCAACACGTTGCGCGCAAAGTGCGCCAGCAACGCCGTGACGTAGCCGCTCCCCGTGCCAATTTCTAGCGCACGCTCACCGGAGGCGGGATTGAGCGCCTGAACCATCCGCGCCTCAACGCGTGGGTGCATCATGAACTGCCCGTGTCCCAGCGGAATGCGGGTGTCGGAGTAGGCGAGCAGGCGGAAGTCTTCCGGGACAAAGGCATCGCGTGGGAGGTCCAGCAGCGCATCCAGAATGCCTTGGTCTAGGACGTCCCAGGTTCTAATTTGCTGTTCAACCATGTTGAAGCGGGCTTGGTGAAAATCCATCGTCATTGGCGGCACTCGCGAGAGTTTGGAGGCTAGGATTCGGACCCAATGGGGTCTCGCAGGAGCCTAGAATAGGCGCAGAATAATACGCTATAGTTCCTTATGCGATAGCAGCTAGGGGTGCTCTGCAACACTTCACCGGTAACGGTGGGTAGCAGCGCTGAGAATCACCCTTCGAACCTGACCCGGATAATGCCGGCGTAGGGAAGCAGCGATGCCTTTACTGGCACCCTTCCCGCGCAATCTATCCCTAAATACGCCCGAATTTTGGCTTCGGGCCGTGATGGCCCACAGCGGAAGGAATATTCATGAACGCAGTTCCCGAAAACGCGCTCCAAGAGCGCGCTAACCTCGATCCCGAGCTCACCCGCCCCCTGCCGGGGTCGCGCAAGGTTTATTTGGGGGACGCCACGCGCGGACTCCAAGTACCCATGCGGGAAATTGCGCAAAGTGCCACCCACGAGCGCGGCGCGCCCAAGCCCAATGCGGCAGTCTACGTTTACGATACCTCTGGCCCCTATACCGATGGCGCGCAGCAAGTGGATGTGCGCGCCGGTCTTGCGCCGCTGCGCACGCCGTGGATTTTGGCACGCAACGATACCGAAGCCCTGAGCCTTCCCAGCGCAGACTGGACCCGTCGCCGGGGGGCCGATGCCGCCCTGCAGTCGGTTCGTTTCCCGACCGACACCAACCCACGCCGCGCACGGGCTGGCGCCAACGTCACGCAAATGCACTACGCCCGGCAGGGCATCGTGACGCCGGAAATGGAATTCATCGCAATCCGGGAAAATCTCAATTTGGCGGCTTGGCGCGATGTTTCACCGCGCGGCGCACGCGTGCACGCCGGCGAAACCCATGGCGCGGTGATGCCCCGAGAAATCACCCCGGAGTTTGTGCGGGATGAGGTGGCTCGCGGGCGGGCCATCATTCCAAACAACATCAACCACCCAGAGAGCGAACCGATGATCATCGGCCGTAATTTTCTGGTGAAAATAAACTCGAATATTGGCAATTCAGCGGTCAGTTCCTCCATCGAAGAGGAAATCGAAAAAATGGTCTGGTCCACCCGTTGGGGCGCGGACACGGTTATGGATCTTTCCACGGGCCGAAATATTCACGAGACTCGCGAGTGGATTATCCGAAATTCGCCAGTGCCCATCGGGACGGTGCCGATTTACCAAGCGCTGGAAAAAGTAGACGGTAAGGCCGAAGAACTCACTTGGGAAATTTTTCGCGACACCCTGATCGAGCAGGCAGAGCAAGGCGTGGATTATTTCACCATCCATGCGGGTGTACGCCTGCCCTATATTCCGATGACGGCGAGGCGGGTGACCGGCATCGTTTCGCGGGGCGGTTCCATTCTCGCGAAGTGGTGCTTGTCGCATCACCGTGAAAACTTTCTCTACACGCACTTTGAAGACATCTGCGAAATCATGCGCGCTTACGACGTGGCGTTTTCGCTGGGCGATGGGCTACGACCGGGTTCGATCGCGGATGCTAACGACGAGGCGCAGTTCGCCGAACTGGAAACGCTGGGCGAGCTGACGCAAATCGCGTGGCGTCACGAGGTGCAGGTGATGATCGAAGGCCCCGGCCATGTGCCGTTGCATATGATCAAAGAAAACATGGATCGCCAGCTGGAGGTTTGCCACGAGGCGCCTTTCTATACGTTGGGGCCTTTGACCACCGACATTGCGCCAGGCTACGACCACATCACCTCGGCCATCGGCGCGGCCATGATCGGCTGGTTTGGCACCGCGATGCTGTGCTACGTCACGCCGAAGGAGCATCTAGGTCTGCCGGACAAAAACGACGTACGTGACGGCATTATTGCGTACAAAATTGCCGCGCATGCGGCGGATCTCGCTAAGGGTCACCCGGCCGCGCAGCAGCGCGACAACGCCTTGTCCAAGGCCCGTTTTGAGTTTCGCTGGGAAGATCAGTTCAATCTCGGCCTAGATCCGCAGCGGGCGCGTGAGTTTCACGATGAGACGCTGCCCAAGGAAGGGCACAAAGTCGCGCACTTTTGTTCCATGTGCGGCCCACATTTCTGCTCAATGAAAATCACGCAAGACGTGCGTGCTTACGCCGAGGCGCGTGGCATCGCAGACGCCGAGGCGGCCTTGGCCGATGGGATGGCGGAAAAAGCAAAAGAGTTTCAGACCGCAGGCGGGGAACTCTACCAGCCTGACTAACGCTCCCGCGCCAGTGCGCGGGGTGGTTTATGCGTTGCTCGAGACCCCGGAACGGGCGAGCAACGCATCCTCAATGAGGACGCGAGCATCGCGGGCGCGTGGCCCGACTTCGCTGATCCAGCGTCGCCAATCGCGGGCACCCGGCTGTCCGGCAAAAAGCCCTAGCAGGTGCCGCGTCATCTGACGCAACGCCACGCCAGCGCTGACTTCCCGTTCTAGATAGGGCAGGAAAGCTGCCAGCGCCGAGGTTTCGGTGTGCCCGGGCCCCGTTTGGCCAAATAGCTCGGCATCCACCGTGTGCAGCAGCATGGGGTTGTCGTAGGCCGAGCGTCCCAGCATCACGCCATCCACATGGGCGAGTTGAGCTTTGGATGACGCAAGGTTGGTCAAGCCCCCGTTTACCACTATTTCAAGTGTTGGAAAGTCCCGTTTGATGCGATGGACGCGGGCGTGATCTAACGGCGGAATCAGCCGGTTATCGCGGGTGTTGAGTCCTAAAATGGCCTTGCGTGCATGCAAAATAACCACGCGACAGCCGGCGTTCTGAATGCCCTCGATCAAGCCGGCAAGATG
>CAIPNE010000391.1 GCA_903866355.1 uncultured Gammaproteobacteria bacterium | reverse complement strand
GTCGCGCACACCGACTCCCCAACCGGCGATGTTCAGGTCTTCCTTGCCCCCAAACAGCCAAATACCGAATGTTTCTACGTAGGTGCCGAGGGTTTTTTCGCTCATCAGCGGCACATTGCTCTTGCCCATCACGTGCAAGTTGACCGAATACAGAGCGGTCATCACCAAAATGCCGGACAACAGTTTATTGACCCGGCACTTGGTGGCGATGAGGCCAGTGACCGTCCCCGCGAGCATGCCAGCCGTGGTGGCCAGTGCCGTTGCGAGTAGCGGGTTGCAGCCCGTCACCAGCAGTGCCGCGGCCACCGCGGCCCCAAGGGTAATAGACCCCTCGGCAGTGAGGTCTGGAATATCGAAAATCCGGAAGCTGATGTATACGCCCAACGCCAGCAGCGAAACCAGCAACCCAAGCGTCATCGCGCCGATCAGTAGCGTCATAGGGGTCGCACTCTCATGTTCCGGAGATCGTGTTAAGGGGGCCTACCCAGCACGCGCCGCGGAGTAGGTCCGTTTCGCCCACGCCTTCGAAAGGGCGCGTATCGGGCATTAAGTGCAGCAGCGCTGTGGGGTTTGAGCTGCCCAGCAATTCTTTGACGACCTTGCCCAAAGGCAATTCGCCTTGTTGCACGGGGCGGTACGGAAACAGCGCCGCGTGGACGTGCGCCTGCAACTCGCCATCGATCCCCTGCGGTCGTAAAAAAGCCGCGCCGTGTTGTGCCCGCGAAGCCACCCCAACCAGCAGTGCCAAGCTCTTGTCGCTGGTGCGCTCGGTGGTGAACGAAAGGCAGTCACGCACCCCAGGCAGTTCAAAGACAATCGGCCCGGCCGTCGGCGAGCGCCGCAAGCAAGAGCCAACAATACCGGCGGCTTCGGCAAGCACCACAAAGGCTGCAGTTTCTGCCCCTGATAACGCCAGGAGTGCGTCGGTGAGTTCCGTGAGTCCGACCTTGCCAGCACCCTCGGCGAGGGCATCAAAACGAATCATGAAGGGAAAATCGCCGCTGCCGGTCAAGGCGTAAAGTGCCTCGACCTGCGGCACCAACGCGCCCTCCTCCACGACGTAATCGGGTAAGGCGTGTTGATCGTTGGTAGGCAGCGCGATGGCGCAGCCACCCACCGCCATAAATTCGCCGAAGCGCTCACGACAGTCGTCGAACCCGCTGCCAAAAGCCCCTAGCCCAAGGCCAAAAGATCCACTGGCGAACTTCAGCGTGTGACTGTCTGCCTGCGAATAACCACCCGCCGCTAGCTGCTCTGGGTTACCGCTGGCCACGCAGGTGAGTGCCACATTCGCAGGTTGCGGAAAAATTTGGTAAGTCGCGCCGCCACGGGTCTGCTGGGTGGCGGCTGGCGGGGTGCTGGTGTCTGGTCGCCAGCTGTCGCTGACCAAGAACCCTTGCATGCCGCTCGTCTTAAAGATGGTCAAGGCCGCGGTGCTGGGTTCAATGACCACCAACTCGCCCTTGATCGACTTCAGCTGCTTGTAGTACTGCAAAATCACCCGCAGGCCTAAGGAGCTGATGTAGTGGACTTCAGCGAAATTTAAGGCAATGCGGTGGGCGCCCGCATGGATGTTGGTGTTGATGGTGTCGCCGACGTGCTGGGCCCAAGTCGCGTCCAAGCGGCCCGCCAGTCGGAGTTCTAGCCAATCGGCAGCAGGGTGTTGGGTAATTTTCATAGGCTGGCAGTCACACCTTTGTAAGGACTCGACAGGTCTGCCGGGTACGCCACGGTGGGTAGTTTAGGGACGGCGCCGGCGCATTCAACAGCGCTCATCGGCAACTGTCCGCGGTGCTGAGATGCCACTAGTGCCAAAAATATAGGTCGCGTCCTCACGGCTTATCCTTGGCATGCCGCCCAGAGGCGTCGAATAGCACCTCGGCTTGTTTCTTGATGGCGTCGGGTACCTGCCATGGGTCCCGTAATCCCGCTAAGGCAAGCAGGTTGACCTCTAGGCGCAGCGGCATGACGTTCTCCACGGGAATGCTTGCTGGTGAACGCCCGTCCAGCACATCGGCGGCGAGTTCGCCGGTTAGCCTGCCGATAGCGATGTAGTCCGCGCCCAGATCAAACAGGGCGCCTTTGCGGGCATTGCCTGGTATCGAGGTGAACACGGGCACCCGCGCCTGCTTAGCCGTCGCGATCATCACATCCACAGCGGTGATCACCGTGATGTCTGGACTGACCCACAACGCATCAACACCTTTCGACAATACGGCGGCAGCGGCTTCGCCAACCGACGTCGGATTCTCGGCGTTGCCTTCCACCAGCGTGATGCCCAATTTGGCACACTCAACACGCGCCAACGTGGTTGCCGCAACAGAATTGGACTCCGCCGGGTTCCACACCAGACCCACCCGTTTGACCTCCGGGCGCAGTTGTCTCAATAGCGCGAAAACTTCAGCGACCGCCGGCATGCTGCCAAGCCCGGTCATGTAGGGGGGGTGATTTAGATGGTTGCTGCGATCGATGTTTGCCGCGGCGTAGGGGTCGCTGACGATGCCGAACACATGGGTTCGCGGCGGCGTGGCATATCGATTGGCGTTGGCAATCGCTTGCAGGGTGATGGTGCCCGCAGAGAGGATGAGGTCGTAGTTCGAGCTAGTGACGTCTTTGGCAATGGCATTCAGGACGGACATATCGCCCTCCGCATTAAAATGCCGCACCGCGATGCGCTTGCCGTCCTGATAACCCCGATCCGCGAGCGCCGCTAGAAAGCCCGCCGCACCGTCTTTGATCGGCTCGATGGAAGCCGGCTCCACCAAAGCCACGCGCAGCGCCCGGTTAGTATCGAGGGCAGCCGCCGCTTTACGGTGGGTCCGTGAGTCGAGATCGGAAAGCAACAGGGCCGCAGAGGCTGCCGCAATCAGCAGCAGGCCAAGTCCAAGACTTTTGGAGACTACAGAGAACCCGCGCATAGACATAACAGGGGGCCGCCCTTTATCTGAAAGTGTAATTTAACGTGAGGCATAGTGGCTGTCTGAGCGCCGCCGCGTGGGTGTGTCTGGCCGGTGCCAGAGCCTCGGCCCAGCTGGTTCCCGGGCCGGCAATACACCATCTTCCACCCCCGCCGTCAACCCAATACCACAGGGTGCAGGCGGCTTAATTTGCGCGAGCGTGAGCAATGCCTTTGGCGCAAGCTGCCCGCGCCAAAGGCATTGCAAAGGCCGGTCGAGAAAACTCCCTCACTCACCGCAGATAGAGTCACGCGGCGCGGCCCGCGAAAATTCTACAGCGCTTGCCGAGGGCAACCTGGAACGGCACGCTACCGAGCATGCAGGCCTCCACGGTTCCCATCATCGACGCTCAGGTTCACGCCTATGAGCGCAATCACCCGCAACGGCCGTGGGTCGGTAGCTTGCAAGGCCCGCTCGAGGTAACCGGCGAGGACATGGTTGCGGCCATGGATGCGGTGGGGGTTGCCGGCGCCCTACTCATCTCTCCCTGGAGTTTGTACCGCTATGACGCGAGCTACGCGCTGGCAGTCCACGCCCGCCATCCGGGCCGGTTTGGGCTGATTAAACCCTTCGATCCTGCGGCGGCCAACCTCACGGAAGACATTGCCGAATGGGCGCAAACCCCGGGCACGGTCGGCGCGCGCATCGTGTTGATGGAGCCCACCACCCCCAGCGCAAGCGATCCGGGCATACGGCAGATCCTGAGCGCCAGCACCGCCCAAGGTCTGCCGGTGAATGTCATCTGCTGGGATCAGCTGGAACTATTTGCCGAACTCGCCCGCGATTTCCCCAATACCCAATTGGTGCTCGACCATTTAGGGCTACGACAACCGTTCCTACCGCCGGTGCCCGCCCAGCCTTTTGCTGCGTTGGAGGCGGTGCTGGCACTCGCTCAATTCGACAACGTCGCGATTAAAATTTCGGGCGCTTGTACGTTGTCGCACCGGCCCTATCCCTACCTTGACCTGCGCGCACCGCTGGAAAGAATCTTCAGCGCCTATGGGTTTGGGCGCTGCCTGTGGGGCACCGACTGGACCCGCGCCGTGGCGTTCCTGTCCTACGCGCAAGGCGTGGATGCTTTCCGCATCGAAAACTGGCTCTCCCAGCCCGAGCGCGCAGCGCTGATGGGCGGTAGCCTCGCACGCCTGTACGACTGGTCACCAACCCACAGGGGCGCGTTGGGCTAGAGCCCTGCAAAAAAACGATTGCTGGCTAAAGCGCCATAGCGTGGCCATCACTCAATTACGGCATTACGGC
>CAIPNE010000390.1 GCA_903866355.1 uncultured Gammaproteobacteria bacterium | reverse complement strand
GGCTGTTCATGGCTAATCCATAAATAAACGCTCAGCCCAACCAAGCCCACGAAAATAAGCCACAACAGATTTTTAGCGAACCTATTCATATCTAACTCCAGTGGCGAGGCAGGGTGCGTGCAACCTTACTCGATGAGCGCCAACGCGCTGAGATCGAAGTGCGCATCCGGCACGGGCGGCGCGTTAGACAACCAAGTGCCCGGTGGATCGAGACTCAGCCCGCTGAGGTCGACAGGTGGCGCCTCAGTCACCACGGCTTCGGTGAGTGGCGTGCCCACGGCAGCCACGCTCAGATGCGCGGTATCGATGTTGAGTGTCGGCACGAGAACCGGTTCCACTAGCAGCGCCCCGGCCTCCGCCACGCAAAAATCAGGTGCCTGTGGCGGCTGGCTGAGGGCGCGCGCGACGGCGGGGGGCGGGGGAGATAGCGCTGGTGGAGTGGCCGAGACGACAGTGGGTGCGGGTTCAACCTGCTCCCCGGGCATCAACAGAACATCTGCCAACGCACCGACCTTGGCCATCGCAGCTTGGTACTGGCGCGCGGTGTTTTCGTCTAAATCTTTGCGCACGACCACCGGCTGACCGGTAAACAGTGCGGCAATTTTAGCGGGCTCGGTTTTAAACAAACGGGCCAGCGCGGCGTGCACCTCGCGGGGATCCGCCGCTGGCGCCAAACGCCCCGCAAACACCACCCGAAACTGTGATTCGGCCATGGAACTTTCCCCCTTAGCGTGTGCCTGACGGCCAGTATAAACGCAGCGCTAGGCTGGTCTGATCGATTGTTCAGTCAGCGTTCAACACCTCGCCTGCAATCTGCTTGAAACAGCAGGCTGGGTTGCGTGCCGTCAAGCTGCTACCCCTCCCCGCTGTTACTGTGTGAACGCAAGATACGGAGTCACGAGCATGGGTAAAAGATTTATCACGACGCTAGCGGCCATTGGTCTGCTAAGCCTGCCGGCCGGCCCGGTGCTGGCGGGTGATCACAGTGGCGGTGGTAACTATCACCGCGGTGGCGGTGGTAACTATCACCGCGGTGGCGGTAACTATCACCGCGGCGGCGGTAACTATCACCGCGGCGGCGGTAACTATCACCGCGGTGGCGGCCATTGGGGTGGTGGTGGCTATTGGGGTGGCGCGGGCTACTGGGGCGGGGGCTACTATGGAGGCCGCTCCGGCGCACAGTTTGGCTTGTACGTCGGCAGCCCGGGTTGGGGGCCAGCACCGTGGCCGTACTACCAGCCTTATTACGACGCCCCGCGCACAGTGATCATCGAGAACTCGCCACCGATCGTCGTGCAGCAAACACCCCCGGTGTACATACAGCGCGAGGCAGCAGCCCCGGTGGAGGCACCCGCCGCGCAGCTGTGGTTCTATTGCCCTAAACCGGCTGGTTACCACCCTTATGTCGCGGAATGCCAACAGCAGTGGGTGCCGGTCGATCCGCGCAGCCTGCCGCCTGTCGTGGCCCGTTAACAATAGCCACATTTTAGGAGTTATTTGATGAAATCACGTTTACGGATTGCACTGGCCGCCATGGCATTTGGCGGAATTGCCGGCTGCGCCACCTACCCTACCGGCCCCAGCGTGATGGCGCTGCCCGGTACCAACGCGAGCTTTGACCAGTTTCAAGCCGACGACCTGAGTTGCCGTTCTTATGCGGGCCTCCAGAGCGGCGTAACCCCAGGACAGACTGCCGCTGATAGCGGCGTCAATAGCGCAGCAGTGGGCACGATGGTCGGGGCAGCAGCTGGTGCCCTATTGGGCGCGGCATCAGGCAACGCAGCGGCGGGCGCCGCGTTGGGCGCCGGCGGTGGCCTGCTAATTGGCAGCGCCTCGGGCACCGAGGCCTATTCAAGTTCGGGTGATTCGGCGCAGACCCGCATGGATGGTGCATACATCCAGTGCATGTATGCGAAGGGTCATCAGGTACCCCTGCCGGCCGGGACGGTCCCGCGCGTACAAACTCCCCCGCCAGCGCCGTACTACGCGCCTGCCCCGCAGGGCGCGGTGGCCCCGCCGGTACAAGGCGCGCCAGGAGCGCCTAGCTATCCGCCACAGGGCACCAAGCCACCGCCGGGTTACTGACCTGCGGGGCTGGTGTAAATGCTGTGAATTTCCTCAATGTCGCGCAGTATTTCGGGGGAGAGGACGGTGTCACCAGCCTGCACTTGGGCCTGTAACTGGGCCACGCTGGTCGCCCCAAGGATCGTTGAAGCAACAAAAAACCGCTGCCGCACAAACGCCAGCGCGAGCGTCAAAGGGCTGAGCCCATGGCGCCGCGCTAGGCGGTCGTACTCGGCCGCCGCAAGCAACGCGCGGGGGCGCTTGTAGCGGTCCCCAAACTGGGGAAAGCGACCCACCCGGGCGTCGGCGACGGCCGGCGCAGGTGGTTTATCGAAGGGCGCAATCACCCCCTCCGCGGTCATGTATTTCCCGCTCAGCAAGCCCATGGCAAGCGGTGAATACGCCAGCAGCGGCACCTGCAAACGGTGGCTGGCTTCCGCTAGGTCGCCATCGAAAGTCCGAATCACCAAGTTGTAGCCATTCTGGATCGACGCCGGCGCCGGCAAGCCATTTTCACGCGCTAAGCGCACAAATTCGCAAACCCCGAAGCAGGTTTCATTCGACAAGCCATACGCCCGAATCTTGCCCGCCGTGATGGCCGCGGAGAGTGCTTGAATTTGCTCCAGAATGGGGGTGGTGTCTTTCTCTTTATGAACATCGAACTGCCAACCACCGAACATTGGCACGTTGCGGTCAGGCCAGTGGATTTGGTACAGGTCGATACAGTCCGTGTGCAATCGTCGGAGGCTGTCATCGAGCGCCCAGGGGATGGTCTTGGCCGAGACTTTGGTATCGCCGTCACGAATCCAGTCCCGCCGGCCGGGACCTGCAATTTTCGACGCCAAAACAAACTCGGCGCGCCGCGCGGGGTTCTTGGCCAACCACTCGCCGAGGATGGTTTCTGTGCGTCCTTGGGTTTCTCGGCCAGGCGGCACCGGGTACATCTCGGCGGTATCGATGAAATTAATGCCCATGGCTAGCGCCTGTTCGATCTGCGCATGCGCTTCGGGCGCCGAGTTTTGTTCCCCCCAGGTCATCGTACCCAGGCAAAAATCGGTGACTTCCAGCGCGCTATTACCCAAGCGTTTTTTAAGCATGTAGAGGCTCTCTTGGTACGGTTTCGGTAGGCGAGAGGCCAATACGCGCTCCCCTCGCCGCGCGGAGTTAGCGGGCCGATCTGCCAGTGTGCCGTCGCCCCTCAGTAAAGGGAGACCACCTGATCGTTCACAAAGGTATAGCGAGGGTACTTGTACCAACCGTAGAGCAAGGACTTGCGCGGTTCTTTGTGAATTTTCTCGGCGTAAATTTTGAGCTCCCCCGTTTGGGGATTCATCCAGAAATCGATATCGTAGAGTTTTTTCTCATCGCCCTGCACTTGGAAATCGGTGCAGGCAAAATAAGTGCTGCCGCCAATCACCCGCACCGGGTCGTGGATGACCACGAACTTGAGATGCAGATTCTCGCCGGTTTTCTCATCACGCAAATGGAACACGCCTTGCGCATCTACCCGCTGCGCGATGTAGGTCATCATCGCGGCTTTGATGTCTTCTACATAAAACTGGGGCGGGGTAGCCGTCGTGGCGGCCCCGCCCGCGCCCGCGCCCGCGCTGTTGGTATTGGTGATCGTGTTGGGCTCGGCTACCGCCAGCGAACACCCGCACACCAACAGGCCGAATAGCCATCTCGGCACAGCCCAAGATCGGGCGGTGAAGGCGGCTATGGGCACCGGTTCAGGGCGCCTTTGCCGCCGGCGTCCCTGCGTGTTCAGCAGGTGCTGCTTTATCTGAGCTTGCCGCTGCCGCGTCTTTTTTGGCATCGTTGGCCGTATCTTTGGCGACCGCAGCGGTGTCCTTGCTGGCCGCCGCCTCACCCGCGTGTTCGGACGCGTGTTCGGACGCGTGTTCGGACGCGGCTTCCGCCGGCGCGCCACCATGCTCAGCCGCAAAAACCGACAGAGGCAGGGCTAGCAACAGGGCTGTGACTATCTTCATAAACTGTACTCCCAAGGTGTTTTAAAACATTACGTCGCGAGGCGGGACCTAGCGGGGCTCTAGCGAACCCGGCGCGGCATCGCTCAATTGCAGATTACGCGCAGCGCCGGGCTCCGTCATCCACGCCCGCAGCGAGAAGGCCAGATCCCGCCCTTCGGGCAAGCCTAGAGCGTGCTCACCACGGGTGGTAGCACCGCCATCTGCTGGGCGGGCATAGCTCCCAAAAAGACGATCCCAGAAGCTGAAAATAGTCGAAAAATTACGGTTCCCATAGCGCTGATCAACGGCGTGGTGTGCGGCGTGAAACCGCGGGGTGACGACCACCCATGATAAATACCGCTCCACTGCATCGGGAAAATCTATATTGCTGTGATGGAACTGCGCACACAGGCTGACCAGCACCTCAAAGACAAACCACGCGACCACGGTTGGGCCCCACACCCAAAGCCACAGGGCCTTCATACCGGCCGACAACAACAGTTCTCCCGGGTGGAACCGTAACGCGGTGGTGACGTCCATCGCCGTATCCGCGTGATGGGCTTTATGGAAACGCCAGAAAAAACGCACGCGGTGATTAGCCCGATGCCAGAAATAATCCAGACCATCCAGCACCACCACGGCAGCGAGGATTTCCCCCACCCCAATCAACCCCCACCAGCGCGCCAGACCATAGCCTTGCTCCTCGACGTACACGAGCCAGAGCAGCGAGGGCACATAAACCAATTGCCGCACCAAGACCATATTGAGGACTGCCACCGCGCCGTGAAAAGCGAGTCGCTGCCGCCGTGGCTGACGCCAAGGGCGCGCCGGGACGAGTGTTTCCAGTGCGAAAAAAATCAGCCCGCCCACGATAAACACGAATAGCTTGCCGAGATCGAGGTCGAAATTCATGTCAACGATTGCTCCCGACGGTCAACGACAAACGGTAGGGTTAGGGACTGAGCGCGGTGGCTTTGCCATTGGCCCCGAACCACACCGCACCGCTGCCCAGCATGGCCCCTTGGTCACGCACGAACAGATTGCGCGGCATCGCCTTGAGGATAGCTGCCCGAAAAGCTTCCGTAAAAATAGCGTCGTAATGGCTGAGTAGTTCAGCCGGAGTCTTCAACCGCAGGCGTCTACCCGCCACGTTGACCGCGATCGGATAGGCAATTTGGGCTGCGACCACCGGCCGGTCGTCGGCCTTCACCGCCCGCCAAAAGCGCGTCGCACCGTCGTTGATGAGGTGGTCGTCGTGCACCCCCAGCGCTGCGAGATAGCGGTGATCGAGGCTGCCGGTAACCGCGCTGCTGGTGGTGAGGTAGACCGGTAACGCCGCACCGCCGGCGAGTTTTTGCCAAGTGCCGGCGATGACATCGCAGGTGAGTGGACTGTCGCCGTAGGTGCTGCCAGGGTCGCGCTCCGGAAAGTGTCCGACGAAGCGCGCCGTCACCGCGCCCGTGGCATCCAGCTCATCGAGCACTAAATTCTGCGCGTTACTCAGGTGCCCTTTGAGGGGGATATCCCGTAACTGGTTGGCGTAAAAATACACACCATCAACCTGTTCCCCGCTAAAAACCAGCGTCATGCGCACGCGCAGTTTGGCTGCCAGCGTGCCCTCGAAATCCCACAGCGTGCCGGGTTCGTGACGCACGCATACCGCCCCTGCAAGACCCGGCACCAAGGCCAGCAGCAGCCCGAGCGTGCGGGCCGCGCCGGCCCACGTGCGATAGCGTTGATTGGGTAAAACCACAGGGATGCTAAATCTCCTCGCGCGCGCCCTCGGGGTGCGTGTCAATGCGAAACCAAACGGCATACAACGCTGGCAATGACACCAGCGTGAGTAAGGTAGCAAAAATTAAGCCGCCCATGATAGCGACCGCCATGGGCCCAAAAAAAGCACTGCTGATGAGCGGAATCATCGCCAGCACCGCGGCCGCAGCGGTCAACACAATCGGTCTGCAACGCCGCACGGTGGCCTCAATCACCGCCTGAAAAGGCGTCTGACCCAGTGCGATGTCCTGCTCTATCTGGTCGATGAGTATCAAAGAATTACGCATGATCATGCCGCTCAGCGCGATGGTGCCGAGCATCGCCACAAACCCAAACGGCTGCTTGAAAAGCAACAGGAATACGGTCACGCCGATAAAGCCGAGGGGGGCCGTGGCCACCACTAATAACACCCGTTGGAAACTCTGCAGTTGAATCATCAGCACCGTCAGCACAGTCACCACAAACAACGGCGCACCCGCCGCGACCGAACGCTGCCCCCGTACGGATTCCTCTACCGCCCCGCCGATCTCAATGGTGTAACCGGCGGGTAAGCGCGCGCGCAGCGGGTCTAGCAGTGGGTCAATCTGCGCCGTCACTTCCGGGGCTTGGGTAGTGCCGTGGATATTGGCCCGCACGGTTACCGTGGGCAGGTGGTTGCGACGCCACACCAGACCGGTCTCGAAGCCATGCTCAATGCGCACCAATTGCGTGAGTGGCACGCGCTGATGCGTGGGCGTGGGGATGGTCAATTCCGAGAGCAGCGAGAGCTTGGCGCGTTCCTCGGCGGGTCCCCGTACTAACACCTCGACCAAGCGATCACCGTCGCGCTGAAAAGTGACCGACGTGCCATTGAGTGAGTTATGCAAAAATTGCGCGACGTCCTGCGAGGACAGTCCCACCAGCCGCGCGCGCTCTTGGTCCACCACGACGCGCGTGACCTTGGAGGGCTCGTCCCAATTAAATTGCACATCGGATAGGCGAGGGTTGCTGCGCATAACGGCGGCGACCTCCGCCGCGTAACGCCGTACGGTGGGGATATCTTCGCCTCCCACGCGAAACTGCACGGGAAAACCCACCGGCGGACCATTCTCCAAACGGGAAATATTGGTCCAAAGTGCCGGAAATTCACTATGCAGCTTAGCGATAAGCCGCGTCCGCACGCGCTCGCGTTCCACGCTGCCGCCCGTCAACACCACCACCTGACCAAAATTATCGGCCGGCAATTGTTGATCGAGCGGTAAATAGAAACGCGGGCTGCCAACGCCTACGTAGCTCACATAGCTTAGAACCTCGGGTTCGGTGGCGAGTATTGCCTCTAAACGTCCCACCGCAGCGGAGGTCGCAGCGATGGATCCACCTTGCGTGAGGCGCAGATCGATGATGAGTTCAGGCCGGTTTGAGGCCGGGAAAAACTGCTGTGGCACCCAACGAAAAGCGACGGCCGACAGCCCCAACAGCAGCACCGTACCCACCACGACCTTAATCCGGTGAGTCACACAAGCGGTCACCAAGGCGCGGAAACGCCGATAAAAGCGGGTTTGATAGACCCCCTCGCCCGCCAAGTCTGGGTCCCCTGCTGCACGCCCACGCGCGTGGGAATCTGGCAGCAGTTGGTAGCCTAGCCAGGGGATAAACACCACTGCGGCAAACCACGACACCACCAGTGCAATGACCGTTACTTGAAAAATAGAACGCGTGTATTCCCCGGTCGTGGACTGTGCGGTGGCGATGGGTAAAAAGCCGGCGGCGGTCACCAGCGTGCCGGTCAACATGGGGAAGGCGGTACTGCGATAGGTGAAGCTTGCAGCGCGCACGCGATCCCAGCCCTGTTCCATTTTTACGGCCATCATTTCCACGGCGATGATGGCGTCGTCTACCAGCAGGCCCAGCGAGAGTATCAACGCGCCGAGCGAGATCTTATGCAGACCGATATCCAGCAAATACATGCTGAAGAAAGTGATCGCCAACACCGCCGGAATCACCAGCACCACCACGAGCCCGGCGCGCACACCGAGTGACACCAAACTCACCGCCAAGACTATCAGCACCGCTTCGCTGAGGGAGTGCAGAAATTCCCTGATCGATTTTTGCACCGTGACCGGCTGGTCGCAGACAGTGTTGAGCTCTAAACCGATCGGCAGATCGGCGCGAATGGCGCGCAGTGCCACGTCGAGATCCCGCCCCAGATCGATGATGTTGCCGTTCGCCGCCATCGCAATACCCAAGCCCAAGGCCGGGTGACCCATGTAGCGCATGCTGGGCGAGGGTGGATCGGCATAGCCGCGCCACACCCGTGCAATGTCACCCAAGCGCAGGCTGCGAGCACCTGCGCGCAGCACCAAATTCCGGACTTGTTCAGTGGAGTCAAAACCACCCGACACCCGCAGCTGGATTTTGTCGGTATCGGTTTCGAAGGCACCTGCGGGGGTCACCGCATTTTGCTGCTGGATGGCGGCAAATACCGTTTGTGGGTCGAGGCCAAGCGCCGCCAGTCGCGCGTTGGAGATCTCGATCCACAGTTTTTCTTCCTGCACGCCGAGCAATTCTACTTTGGCGACGTTGGGTACCTGCAGCAGGCGCTGACGAATGCGGTCAGCTTGGGTCTTGAGATCCGCGTAGAGAAACCCCTCGCCCTGCAGGGCATAGATATTACCCAGCACGTCGCCAAATTCGTCGTTGAAAAATGGACCTTGAATCCCCGCGGGCAGCGTGGCGCGAATATCGCCAACTCGCTTGCGCACTTGGTACCAAGTTTCCGGCACCGCGGAGGCGGGTGCCGAGCCCTTCATTTCAAATAGCACGACGGATTCGCCCGGCTTGGAATAGCTTAGCAAGCGCTCCAAATTGGGCGCCTCTTGTAGCTTTTTCTCGATCCGATCGGTTAGCTGTAGCTCGACTTCTCGGGCGGTCGCACCGGGCCACAAAGTACGCACCACCATCACCTTGAACGTAAACGGCGGGTCTTCTGACTGCCCCAACCGCTGATAGGCAAACACCCCCACCGCGGTGAGCATGACCATGAGATAGAGCACCAGCCCACGATGGGCCAGCGACCATTCCGACAGATTGAAACGGCTCATCGGCGGCGCTTAGGGCGTGGTGCCCGCCGGTAGCTGCACCAGCTCCCCAGCGCGCAACTTGTGGGCGCCGGCCACCACCACACGCTCACCGGCGAGAACCCCGGCACTTAGCGCCACACCATCTTCGCGATATTCGGCAACCTCCACGATACGCGGCTGGACTTGGTGGGTTTTGGGATCTACCAGCCACACCACGGGCTGGCCATCGAGTTGCGTG
>CAIPNE010000389.1 GCA_903866355.1 uncultured Gammaproteobacteria bacterium | reverse complement strand
GGCACTTGTGCGGCGTGCGGCTGAGCAATTGAGAGCCGGGACCGATCGCCTCAAGCTAGACCGCCATATGCCGGTTGCGGGTTAAAACCCTGACATTGCTACGGCACGAAGACGAGTATGCGCAGGTTAATGGCGACCGAAGCTATTCAACGTTGTCTGTCGAAAATCCTCGCCGCGGCAAGGATGTCGCGTGGTCGGGGTGTCTCGCGCGAGCCAAGACGTCCCCGGTAAAGCCGAGCGCCTTGGTGGTTTTGGTATGTTCGAAGCGGGTAGGGGAGCGGCGTACTCCCCTACCGCTGCCAGGGACTAGACGATAAAGCGCGGTTTGCCATTAAAGCCCGGACCCGCATCACGCGGGGGCACGTGGGCATTGCCGCCACGCACGCTGGGTTGGTCACTGTAGGTGGCCATTTCCAAACGCGCGATTTGGTTGCGATGCACTTCGTCCGGGCCGTCAGCGATGCGGATGAGGCGCGCATTAGCGTACTGGTAGGCCAGCCCGTATTCCGCTGAGACACCTGCCGCGCCGAAGGCCTGAATGGCCCAGTCGATTACCTGACACGCCATGTTAGGCACCGAAACCTTGATGCTCGCAATGTCCTTGAGCGCCAATTTGTTCCCCACGGTGTCCATTTTCCACGCCGCGTGGAGCGTTAACAGGCGCGATTGGTCGATGAGGATGCGGGACTCAGCTACCCGTTCCAGCCACACGCCTTGCTCTGCTACCGTCCGACCAAAGGCTTTGCGCAGACGAATGCGCCGAATCATGCGCTCTAACGCGCGTTCGGCCGAGCCGATGAGGCGCATGCAGTGATGGATGCGGCCCGGCCCGAGGCGACCTTGGGCAATTTCAAACCCGCGCCCTTCACCCAACAGCAGATGGTCGATAGGCACGCGGACGTTTTCAAAAATGACTTCGGGATGGCCGTGGGGTGCATCGTCAAAACCAAACACGGGGTGCATGCGCTTGACCGTCACCCCCGGCCACGGCAGTGGGACCAAAATCTGTGACTGTTGACGGTGGCGACTTGGATTGGTGGGGTCGGACTTGCCCATCAGAATCATGATGTGGCAGCGTGGATCGAGCGCGCCACTGGTGTACCACTTGCGACCGTTGATGACGTATTCGTCACCGTCGCGCACGATGCTGGTTTCGATGTTAGTGGCATCCGAGGACGCTACTTCAGGCTCGGTCATGGCAAAGGCCGAGCGAATTTCGCCGTTCAGCAGCGGCTTGAGCCAACGTTCTTTGTGTTCCTCATTACCGTAACGCTCCAACACTTCCATGTTGCCGGTATCCGGCGCAGAGCAATTAAAAATTTCTGGGGCAAAAAATGACCGGCCCATTTCCTCGCACAGCGGTGCGTATTCCAGATTGGTCAGCCCGGCACCCCGGTGGCTTTCCGGCAGGAAGAAGTTCCATAAACCCTGGCTACGCGCCTTCTCTTTGAGGGTTTCCACGAGCGGTACCGGCTGCCAGCGGTCGCCCTCGTTAATCTGCTGAAGAATGGCTTCTTCGTTCGGGTAGACGTTGGCTTCCATGAAGGCGGCAATTTGCGCCTGCAAGTGCTTGGTTTTGTCGTTGTATTCGAAATCCATTGTTTGCTCCTCGGCAGAACCCACGCGGGCTCTCTGGTGGTTCGGTTGCTGCGCGTCACGCGTGCCTCGGCACGAACCATGATCGCATGGCCGCATGGTAGGAATCCGCGCACAATAAGTCGAATCAATTTTCGTGATGCCAATACATTGATGACTGTGATGAAGCGCGCGCACCGAGTCGATCTCAATCTCTATCGAGTTTTCGACGCCATTTATACGCAGGGCAGTTTGACGCGAGCGGGCGAGGTGCTGCACCTCACCCAGCCGGCGGTCAGCAATGCGCTGGCGCGTTTGCGCGGCGCTTATGAGGATCCGCTGTTCGTGCGGACTGCGGCTGGCATGGTGCCGACGCCGGCGGCCGAAAGCATCATCGCGGGGATTCGCAGCGCCCTCCAGTTACTGGAAGATTCGCTTAACGCGCGGCTGGCGTTCGACCCGCGTAAAGCGAAACGGCGTTTTCGGCTGAGCGCCGGTGACCAGCCGGCGGCGATGCTCGCACCCCGTTTGCTGCGCCTGATAGCGGCCTACGATTTTGGTGTGGAATTGGAAATTCTGCCGTTGCGGCGGGAGTCGGTGGTCCATGAATTAGCCTCCGGACAGCTGGATTTTGCCTTCGATGCCGTGCCGCTATCCGATCCGCAACTGCTGTCGATGAAAGTGCTGGAAGACGAAATGGTTTGCGCGGTGCGGCAGGGCCATCC
>CAIPNE010000388.1 GCA_903866355.1 uncultured Gammaproteobacteria bacterium | reverse complement strand
GCGTGGTGCTTGCCGGCGATGGTTTTGCCGCTGGGCGACAAGTCGAAAGCTTCAAACCAGACGTGCTGTTGCTCGATCTCAAAATGCCGGGCCTTAACGGTTTTGACGTCTGCCAAGAGATCAAAACCAATCCCATCACCCGCCATATCCGGATCATCGCCGTGACCGGCTATGCCTCGGCACAAAACCGCCGCCTAATCCTTGCCGCAGGGGCTGAGACCTGCTTGGCTAAGCCGTTTCAGTCAGATGAACTGCTGGCGCTGTTGGGGGTGCCAACTCCGGCCGCTGTGCGTTCCCCAACAGCGGCGCTCGATATCGCAGAAGAAATTACCTGAACAGGCAACCTCGCCAGTCCACCTCGCGTTGGTGGCCCATGCTGCTGCTCATGTGTGGGCTGTTAGGCGTGACTGGCGCGGGCTATGTGGTGGTGGTGGAACACGCGCGGCAAAGCGTTTGGGCCGAGGGTGAGCAAAATTTATTGAGGTTGCTCGAGCGAGAAGCACGCTACCTCTCTGCCGAGCGGGTGTCGGACGCGGCCTTGGCGGGCTTGGCCGCGCAGGCCGGCATTTTGGGTGCGCGCCTATGGGACGACCAGCATCGCGTGCTGGCATCCAGCCCGCACGCCTCAACGCAAGCACTGCCCCCGGCCGACGCCCCCTCGCTGGCCGCGGGCGCACCGACCCTCACTCGCCGGGGCGAGGTGCTCGTGGGCGTGGTGCAGTTGCCGCGGCTCTGGGACGTGCCCGGCCACCCTAAGCGTGGTGGTTGGCTCGTGGTTGAGCAAAATCTCGCGCCCAATTTGCAGCTGGCACAGGTTCGCAGCCGCTACACCCTGCTCTGGCTGCTGGTTGCGCCCTGCCTGCTCGCCGTATTTTTGTGGCGCTACGCTGAGCATTTCATCGCGCGTCCGGCAACCCGTGAGGAAGATCCCCCCTCCTAACGGGCACCGGCGGCGTCTCTGGCGCTTGCGGCGCAGGCTTCGCAACCGGGGTTGTTCGATTGGGATCTTCGCACTGACCGGCTCTACACCTCAGCACGACTGCATCAGCTATTGGGTTACGAGGACGGCGCGCTGCCTAACACTGGGCGAGGGTTCTACCAGGCCTGCTATGGCCCGTGCGACTTTGCGAGCCCCCTCGAGGCCCTGTTGGCCGAACCCCTGCCCGCTGCGGCGAGCGAATTTTCCAAGCTGGGTCTGCGTCTGCGCGCACCGACCGGGGATTGGCGGTTAATGGACTTGCACGCGGTCTGCGTGCGCGACGAGGCCAATCAAATTGTGCGTATGACGGGTTCAATCGCGACCCAAGCGGAAAGTGCGGCCGCAGCTTCCGAACGGACGCAGGCCCATGCGCTGTAACACACAGCGATGGAGGGTCTCGATAGCGGCTTATTGTTTTTGGACGCCGAGGATCGCGTCATTTTTTGCAATTCTCGCTATCGCCAGATGTACGACATTCCACTGGATCTGCCACTCCAAGGGCTGCGGTTTAGTGAGGTAGTTCGGTG
>CAIPNE010000387.1 GCA_903866355.1 uncultured Gammaproteobacteria bacterium | reverse complement strand
TACCGTTATGGGGTGGAATTTAAACGCATCCAAAATGGCATCGAAACCTTGTACTACTGCCATTCCAACATCGCCAAGGCCGGCTTTTATACGACGCTAGTGGTGTGCTTTGGCTTTTCGATCCTCGTCTTGTCGAACTTTGTACCGAGTATTATTTTTGGCATTCTCACCACCATTGCCATGACGATCGCCATTCTGGGCGCGCTGACCCTGATGCCGAAACTCATTTTAATGTGGAAGCCCTTTGGCTAAATTTGCCACGCTAGGCACGCGTGCTTTGGCGCGCCGTTGCAGTTCAAACAGCACTCAGCACGACCTCGCGGTGGTCGTTGGCCGGTTGCCTGAGGGCGCCACAGCGACACGAACATCGTTAACAGAATAAGTTGAGAACCTGCTGGCGAACGCTCGTCGTCGCGTGCCGAAATGGGGCGCTTGCCGTGGGTGCTGGCAGACCGTCCAGATGGTCCACCTCGTGGCGGTGGCCCAGCGCGGCGACTGGCGCGGCCGGAAACGCGCGCTGCGTCGACCAATCGGCAATCTCGAGGCGGCCGTCGTCATGCTCGACCAGTGCTGTCAGGCTTTCTACCCAATCGCCATCATTGCAGTACAGCACGCCATCGATATCGCGTATTTCGGCGTGGTGAATGTGACCGCAGACCACGCCTTGCAGGCCGCGCTTGCGCGCATCACGGGCGACGGCCACCTCGAAATCGCTGACATAGCTGACGGCGCGTTTGACCTTGAGCTTCAGGTATTTCGACAGACTCCAGTACGGCAGCCCTAGACGGGCACGGGCGCGATTGAACCAGCGGTTGAGCTTGAGAGTGAACTCGTAGGCGAAATCGCCCGCGTAGGCCAACCACTTGGCGTTCTGGATCACCCCGTCGAACAGATCGCCGTGAGTCACCCACAGCTTGCGGCCGTCCACGGTCACATGCACCGCCTCACTCACCACGTCCACACCGCCGAAATTGTGTTCGACATACTTGCGCGCGAACTCATCGTGGTTGCCGGGCACGAACACCACCCGCGTGCCCTTGCGCGCTTTGCGCAGAATCTTTTGCACCACATCGTTGTGCGACTGCGGCCAATACCAGCTGCGGCGCAACTGCCAGCCATCAACGATGTCGCCCACTAGGTAGAGCGTGTCGCACTCCATCCGCTTCAGAAAATCGAGCAGCGCCACCGCCTGACAGCCCGGCGTGCCGAGGTGCAGGTCGGAGATCCACACCGTGCGGTAACGCAGGCTGGCGGGATCGTCTGGCGCCTCGGGGGCGGCCTGAGTGTCGGCACTTGGCATGACCCAAGATGCTGCTGTCGCCGCGTGACAGGAACAAGGCAGGCAGGTGACAGCGCCGTGAAACCGCCGGCGGTGGCGCGGCCGCTGGCGGATCCCACTGGACGCCGCGGCATCGGCATAAGCACCACCGGCAGCCCGCGCCCATCGAGCCATCCCCGACCAGCCGCCGGCGAATCAGCACACACCCGTTGCCGCGCCTGAAAGGCACCGCCCCATCGCCCCTGCTGCGCGCAGAAGACAGGCGGTTCACGGCCACCACTGCCACGCAAGCGACATCAAACCGTCATGCTCGCTTCATGCCCGGGCGGCACCATCTGTTCACACGACGGCCATCCGGGTGTCCTACCCAGCCGATCCCGTGTGCCGTATTACCCAACCGAGGAGGAAACGACCTTGACAAGCTTTCAGATAGCCTTAAAGCAACAGCGCTGGGACGACCACCGCTACTACCACCACAGTCGCATCAACCAGTCACTGCACCTGCTGTCGGCGACCAGCTTCGTGATTGCCTATGTGATGTTACTGGTCGACCCACCGGTGGCTGCGCTAGTCGCCTGGCTGATCTCGAT
>CAIPNE010000386.1 GCA_903866355.1 uncultured Gammaproteobacteria bacterium | reverse complement strand
CTGCATCCTCACAACGTGGCGCGCGGCACGTTTATTACCGTTGGTGGGGAAATACAGCCGGCACCGGCACCGCGTTTTAGTGGCACGCCCACCGCAACACCACGTCCCGGACTACCCGCGTGTGGCGATACCGAAGCGGTGTTGTTGGGCGCAGGCTACACTCAAGCGGAATACGTCGCGCTTAAATCGGCTGGGGTGGTGGGGTAAATGACGTCGACAAATCAGGGGGATCTATGCTGAATAAATGGGTTGCGCAAAAGCAAACCATCGAAGTGCTCGGTCAGCGCATGGCGTTTGTAGAGCAGGGCCAGGGCGCACCGATTATTTTTCAACACGGCAACCCCACGTCGTCGTGGCTGTGGCGAAATATTCTGCCGCAGATAGCCCCTTTGGGCCGCTGTATTGCGCTCGATCTCATCGGCATGGGGAATTCCGACAAGCTGCCCAATTCGGGGCCCGAGCGCTATACCTTGGCCGAGCAGCAGCAATTTTTTGATGCCGCATTGGCCGCACTGGGCGTGACTTCGGCGGTGACGCTAGTGCTCCACGACTGGGGCACGGCCTTGGGTTTTGATTGGGCCTCGCGACACCCACAGGCCGTGGCGGGGCTGTGCTACATGGAGGGGATCCCAATTGAATTAAGCTGGGATGACTGGCCAGAATCTGCGCGCGGCATCTTCCAGACTTTTCGCTCGAGTGCCGGTGAGGAAGCCATTCTCGAGAAAAATATTTTTGTTGAGCGCGTTTTGCCCAAGTCCATTTTGCGTGCGCTCAGCGCCGAGGAAATGGAAGGCTATCGGGCACCTTTTCGCGAGCCGGGCGAAGGGCGTCGCCCCACGCTGACCTGGCCCCGCCAAATTCCTATTGACGGCGAACCACCGGCGGCCTGTGCGGCGGTGGCACGTTACAGCCGCTGGTTGGCCACCACGCCGGTGCCCAAATTATTTATCAATGCGGAACCCGGCATGATCCTCACCGGCCGTGTGCGTGAGGTGGCGCGGGGGTTTCTGAATCAGCGCGAAGTCACCGTGCCGGGTTTGCATTTCATTCAAGAAGACTCTCCTAACGAAATCGTCACGGCACTGCGCGAGTGGTTGCCCACGCTCACACGGCCCGCGGTGTAAATATGGATTTACCCAGCCTCATCCCCTTAGGGATCACGTTGAGCCAGCAGTTGCAGGTCACCCACGCGCTGACCGTACAGGCGCAGGTGCCCGATTTGCCGCCGGTGTATTCCACCCCCAACATGATTCTCTTCATGGAAGTGGTGTGTACCCATCTCATTCGGCCCTACTTGCCCTCAGGTTGGGTTTCGGTTGGCACTCTAGTGGAGGTGCAGCATTTGGCCGCTACTCCTATTCACTTGACCGTCACCGCCACCGCGCGTGTGCTGGCCGTGTCGCGCTCGCTGGTGACTTTTGAAGTCACGGCGCATGACGGTGTGGAGCGCATTGGCAGTGGCCGACACGTGCGCGCACCCATCGAACTGGCGCGCTTTCTCCGTGGCGTCGAACAAAAACTTACGAACCTTCAGAGCCCCCCATGATATGAGCAGTCAAGCACTGGCGAGCCGCAAAGTG
>CAIPNE010000385.1 GCA_903866355.1 uncultured Gammaproteobacteria bacterium | reverse complement strand
AGTCTCTTCCACGCGGACCTCCCGCGCCGCTCTACTATAGGGCCGGAGCGAGTTTGCACCAAATCTCAAGAGCCTACGCGTTCGTTAGCGACTTCCGCCGACGAACGCGTGGCACACTGTCAGGAGGTCCCTCTTAAGCTTGAGCAATTACCCATGCCGGCGCGTTTAGTCATCGCCCAAAATCCGCCGCGGCACGCCAAGGTTTGGCCGCACGCCGGCGCGTTGATTTGAGATGCTCACAGTCCCACCCACTGCCAGCCAGCCAACGCCCCTGTTGGTGGTCGACGACGGCAAGACCGAACGCCTCGCCGTCACCATTCCGTTGCAAAAAGCCGGCTGGCAAGTTGCCAGCGCGGCCAGTGCGCGCGCCGCCCTCCTCGCCATGGCGCGCACACCTTTCGAGGTGCTACTCGTTGACCAGCACTTGCCCGATTGTCTGGGTAGCGATCTCATCGCGCTGATGGTGCGGGAATGGCAACCCCCACCACGCGCCATTTTGCTCAGCGCCGATCGCTCGGCGCGCACCCGCGCGGCAGCTAACCGCGCCGGCGCCTGTGCGGTCTTAACCAAACCCGAACCGACCGAACGGCTGCTGAGTCTGCTGGCAGAGCATGGTCCGGTGGCGGGGGATGCGCCCGCCACACCGCTATTGGCAGAAGCCCAGGCTCAAGATTTTTTAACCGGGTTCCAAATAGGCCAAGAGCGGGCCCAGTGGGTGACCCGGTGGGAGCAGGAAGTCGCGAGTCAGCTGGCGGAGTTACGAGAACTGCACACCCTCGGTAGCGCGGCCGCACACCACTCAATCAAACCAGCACTGCATCGCTTGCGGGGCAGCGCGGCAGTGGTCGGGGCGGGGCGCTTAGGACGGCTGGTATCCACACTAGAAAATGACAGCGACCGGGCCGGCGAACCGGCGAGCCTCGAGGCCCTGCTCAAAATCGCCGCCGACACCAGCGTGGCGTTATGGGCGCGGGCCAAATTTTTACCCCCGCAAAACTAAGCGAGCAGACGTTGGCGGAGGGCTAAAGTGGCCACCTCATCAACCTGTAGGCTGTGGTCTGCCAACTCACCGCTCAGCACTACGCCATACACCTCGTGCGCCCGTTGCAGGGTTTCCCAACGCTCCAACACATCGCGCAACACGCGCGCCGGGTCGCGTTCTAGCGGATTGCCATACCCGCCGCCGCCCGCATCCACCCCGCGAATCCACTCGCCGGGTGCCAATTCGCAGGCCACGACGCCCGGGAGTTTTTCTTCCCGACCATCTTGGAAAATCTTAAACGTACCCGCCGCGGGGCCAGATTGCCCGCCACGCACGCCTTGGGGTGGAAACACCTGCCCATCGCAAGACACCACCACCATCATGGGATCATGGCGCGGCCCGTAGACGATTTCCGAACCCGGCGCGCCGCGCATCCGGCCGGCCCCACCGCCGCCCGCGATGACCCGCAGCTGCTTCACCAAAATGGGATATTTGGACTCATCGACTTCCACGCTGCCGCGATACATCAATCCTGCCGCCACTGGCAGACCATAATTGAGCCAGCCGTCGGTCTCCGGGGTGGCCGGTCCGCCGTTCGTCAATAACCATTCTTGGTTGATAAACGGGCCGTTGCGCCGCCAGTCCATTCCCGAGATAACCGCCGCCCCGGCCCCCATGCCGATAGCGCCTTCGGCCATGCCGTGCCCCTCCCCTATCGAAGCAAACGCCGACTGGGTGACGTTGACGAGACGGTCGCCGATATTGGTCGTCGCCATCGAGCAGCTATGCGGAAATTTGGGGATGCCGGTAATGCAGCCCTCGCGCAGATGCACCCGCACCCGCGCAAAACTACCGGCGTTATGCGGCACGTCAGGATCCATGCAGTTAAAAACACCGCACATCGCGTTGGAGATAGCGCAGGCCACCGATTCGTTCAGACCGAAAGCCATGTTGTCGGCGTTATGCGTTAAATCGACATCGATATAGCCGGCTTTGGGATCAACTTCGATATCGACTCTGATCGGTAAACCATCGGGCAGCACCGGCGGCAACGGATCGTAGGTGGTGGTGTTGGACAACTTGCCACCCGGCATCTTGCCGATGGCGTCGACCATGCGGCGTTCGGAGTAGGCGAACCAGGCTTCGATGAACGCCTGAATAGTCTCCATGCCATAGCGCCGCGTGAGTTCGATGAGCCGTCGTTCGCCAATGCGGGCGGCACCAATCTCAGCCAGATAATCGCCGTACCATTGCTCGGGAACGCGGATACGTCGCTTACACATGCGGATGATGTCTTCGACGTCCCGATAATTTTTTTGCACCCGCACGCAAGGAAAAATGAGCGCACCTTCCTCGTAGATATCGCGGGCGTAGGCGTGATAAGTCGAGGGGATGGAATTACCGCAGTCCGCTTGGTGCGCCTTGGCACAGGCCGTGAACAGATGCACGCCATCCACATACACCGGTGCCATCACCATGTGATCTGCCGCGTGGGTGTTGCCGAGATAGGGATCGTTGTGCAGAAAAGCATCGCCCGGTGCCAAATCGGGGTGGAGATCGCACATCGACTGCGACTGCAGGCTGGAGCCAAAAATATGGACCGGCAGACCTTCCCCAGGACACAACAGACGGTTATCACCGGTGACAATGGAACAGGAAAAATCCCGCACCACGGCCAACACGGCGGAGCGCGCGGTGCGCAACAAGGTGTTCGACATCTCGCGCACGATTGCGTTGAGGCGGTTAGCCAATACCGCCATCAGGATGGGGTCGATGTCACGCAAACGCGGCGAAGCAATAGGTTCGTTCATGATTTAAGCCTCCTGAGGGGGCGTGACGACGTAGCGTCCGCCGGGACTGACGCGGGCGACCGCACCGGGATAAACAACCAGCGTGGAGGTCACTTCTTCAATTACCGCCGGGCCGACAATTGTCACGCCCGCGGGCAGGCGTTCACCCACATAAATAGCGGTGTCCACCCAACCTTGGTCGAAATACGCGCGCCGCACCCGGTCGGGTTGCGGGTTGGCGTCTGAGGCTACTTTGCCGGGCTCCAAGGTGGGCGCCTGTACGCGGGCGATGAGGCGGCCCCGCCAATTGATAAACTCCACCGCGTTGTCTAAATCTTGCACGGCGAACACCCGCTCGTGCACCCGATGGAATTCACCCACGAGGTCGTCCACTTCCGCCTGCGAACCAAAACAATTCGTCGGCACGGCGACATCCAATTCCCACACCTGAAAACGGTAGCGGGCCT
>CAIPNE010000384.1 GCA_903866355.1 uncultured Gammaproteobacteria bacterium | reverse complement strand
TAGGGCGTTTGTTCACCCCTGCGGGGCGCACTGCGTGCGTCCGGACTCGCGTTGCGAGTCCGTCGAACCTGTTGAGGTTCGACTCTGCCCCCAGACCCTCAAGACATAAAAAAACCGGCATTAAGCCGGTATTTTTATGTCTGGCGCGCCCAGAAGGATTCGAACCTCCGACCACCTGGTTCGAAGCCAGGTACTCTATCCAGCTGAGCTATGGGCGCGTGCTGCAGGGGGCGCATTGTGCCTGCAGCTTAACCTCGGCACTAGCCCAGCGCGCATGGCGCAAGAAACGGGCGCTATAGGGGGGCTCGCATTTGCCAAAAGCTCGGCTTGCCTATACTGTCCGGGCATCTTAACGCTGCTCCCATACGGTAGCGTATGGGCTTAGAATTAACCCTGATTTTACGGTTGGCGCTAGAGCGCGGCACCCGCCCTTGGGTCATCCAAGGCGGCGTGTGGGGCGAGTGCACACTGGTGTTGTAAACAGACTGTCCGAAGGAGACCTTGAATGCGTATTGGCGTTCCGAAGGAGACCTACGCTGGCGAAAAGCGCGTGGCGACCACGCCCGATGTCGCCGCGAAACTGATCAAGCTCGGCTATACGGTGGCCTTAGAACAAGGCGCGGGTGCCGCGGCCGATTTCGCCGACGATGCCTATCGAGCAGTAGGCGTGGAGATTCTCGCCGAGGCCGCTGAGCTGTGGTCCAGTTCAGACATCGTGCTGAAAGTGCGTGGTCCGTCGCTCGACGCGCCGGACGAAGTGGCGCTATTGCCCGAAGGCGGCCGGCTAATCAGCTTTCTGTGGCCGGCGCAAAACCCTGTCCTGATGGAGCGCTTGGCTGAACGTCGGGCTACCGTGCTCGCGATGGACAGTGTGCCGCGCATCTCGCGGGCGCAGAAAGCCGACGCGCTCAGTTCTATGGCCAATATCGCCGGCTATCGCGCCATTATTGAGGCGGCGCAAAATTTCGGTCGCTTTTTTACGGGGCAGATTACCGCCGCCGGGCGGGTGCCGCCGGCCAAAGTATTTGTAATCGGTGCGGGTGTGGCAGGGTTGGCCGCCATTGGGGCTGCCAATGGGTTGGGCGCTATCGTGCGTGCCACCGATACTCGGCCGGAGGTTGGCGACCAAATCAAAAGTCTCGGTGCAGAATTTGTGCCGGTGGAATATCAAGAAGAAGGGACCGGCGTGGGCGGCTACGCCAAGGTCATGAGCGAGGGTTTTCAACGCGCGCAGCTGGCGATGATCGCCAAGCAATGCGCGGAAGTAGACGTGGTGGTGACCACCGCACTCATTCCCGGCAAGCCAGCGCCGCGCCTGATTACCGCGCAGATGGTCGCCTCCATGCAACCGGGCAGCGTGATTGTCGACTTGGCTGCCGAGCAAGGCGGCAACTGCGAACTCACCGTGCCGGGGCAGGTGGTCGAGCGCCACGGGGTACGCATTGTGGGCTACACAGATTTGCCCAGCCGCATGGCACGCCAGTCCAGCCAGCTCTATGCCACCAATTTGCTGCGGCTGATTGAAGAACTCACGCCGGGCAAAGACGGCACCATGACGGTGAATATGGACGATGAGCTGGTGCGTGGCGCCACGGTCATCCATGAGGGCGCCATTACGTGGCCGCCCCCGCCGCCGCGACTCTCGGCAGCGCCTGCTGCCGCGCCGAGTGCTGTGGCGCCGCCGCCGGTGGCTGCCGCGCCGGTTTTGTCGGCGGGCTTGCGCAGCCTGCTGGTATTGGCGGGTGGCGCGTTGGCACTCCTGTGGCTGGGCAGTGTTGCGCCGCCGGCCTTTATGGCCCATCTCATGGTGTTCGTGCTGTCCTGTTTTGTGGGCTACATGGTGATTTGGAATGTCACGCCGGCTCTGCATACGCCGCTGATGAGCGTGACCAACGCTATCAGCAGTATCATCGCGATTGGCGCCATCCTGCAAATTTCATCGCCCGGTGTCCTGCTAACGCTGCTGGGCAGCGCGGCGCTGGTTCTCACCACCGTTAACATGGTTGGCGGCTTCTGGGTTACCCAGCGCATGCTCAGCATGTTTCGTCGTTCGGAGTAAGCGCCATGAGCGAAGGTTTAGTTACGGTCTCTTATATCGCCTCAACCATTCTGTTTATTCTCAGTTTGGGCGGCCTGTCTAATCCCGAGACTTCTCGGCGCGGCAATCACTACGGTATCGCGGGTATGGCGATCGCCATTCTCGCTACGTTGCTGGGGCCCAAGGTCACCAGCATCGTGCCGGTGATCATCGCGATGCTCATTGGCGGTGGCGTTGGTATGACTGCCGCCAAGCGCGTGCAGATGACGCAAATGCCGGAGTTGGTCGCCCTGATGCACAGCTTGGTGGGCCTAGCCGCCGTGCTCATTGGCTATACGAGCTATGTCGATAACTCCATCGAGTTTTTTGGCGTTGAGAAGACCATCCATGAAGTGGAGATTTACATCGGTATCCTCATTGGTGCGGTGACGTTCTCTGGTTCGGTGATCGCCTTCGGTAAGCTGTCTGGGCGTCTTTCCGGAAAACCCTTGCTGTTGCCCGCTCGTCATTTGCTGAATTTGGCGGGCTTGTTGGCGGTGATCTGGTGCTGCTCTTTGTTCATTAACGTGGCCTCTCACGGGGCTGGCATGCTGTTTCTGTTCGTCATGACTTTCATCGCGCTGGCCTTTGGGGTGCACATGGTGATGGCCATTGGCGGGGCCGATATGCCGGTAGTGGTGTCGATGCTCAATAGCTATTCGGGCTGGGCGGCGTCGGCCACGGGCTTTATGTTGAGCAACGACCTATTGATCGTCACCGGCGCGCTGGTGGGATCTTCAGGCGCTATTCTTTCCTACATCATGTGTCGCGCGATGAACCGCAATTTCTTTAGCGTCATTGCCGGAGGATTTGGCACGGCTGGCGGAACGGTGGTGGCAGCCGGTGACGCCCAGCAGGGCGAGGTGCAGCCTATCGACGCCGAGGAAACGGCAGACTTGCTGCGCAATGCCGGGAAAGTCATTTTTGTGCCCGGTTACGGCATGGCAGTAGCGCAGGCCCAGCACACGGTGTGCGAAATTACCAAGCTCCTGCGCGCCAAAGGCATCGACGTTCATTTTGCGATTCATCCGGTGGCGGGACGCATGCCCGGCCACATGAACGTTTTGCTGGCAGAAGCCCGCGTGCCCTACGACATCGTGGCGGAGATGGACGAAATCAACGCCGATTTCCCCAAGACCGACTTGGTGATGGTCATTGGCGCCAACGACATCGTTAACCCAGGTGCGCAAGACGACCCCAACAGTCCTATTGCTGGGATGCCGGTGCTAGAAGTCTGGAAGGCCAGAACGTCTATCGTGATGAAGCGCTCGATGGCCTCCGGCTATGCCGGTGTGGATAACCCGCTCTTCTATAAAGAGAACAACCGCATGTTGTTCGGCGACGCCAAGAAGATGCTGGACGAGGTGCTGACAGCGCTACGCGCAGGTTAGTGGTAAAAATGCCGGTGCTTGCTGCCCGGTGATGTTCGAAAAATTCGAAGGAACCCCCATGTCTTTGATCCTCACCAGTGAGAGTTTTGGCGAAGGCGACTACCTAGGCCCGGACCACGTCTTGTCGGCCGCCTATGGCTTTGGTTGCAGCGGTGGCAATTTGTCGCCCCAGTTGTCTTGGAGCGGTGCCCCCGAGGGCACCCAAAGCTTCGCCGTGACTTGCTACGACCCCGATGCACCCACTGGCAGTGGCTTCTGGCATTGGGTGGTGGCGAATATTCCAGCCACCGTGACCTCGCTGCCGGTGGGCGCTGGCGATCCCGCCAGCGGCAAAATGCCAGCTGGGGCAGTGGAAGTCCGCACCGATTTTAGCAAGCCCGGTTACGGTGGCCCTTGCCCGCCACCGGGGGCCCATGTGCACCGTTACATTTTTACCGTGCACGCAGTGAGCATGAACACCCTGCCGGTAACGGCGGATACCTCCGCTGCGATCGTGGGTTTCCATCTGAACTTCAGCACGTTGGCGAAGGCCAGCCTGATTGGCTTGTTTAAACGCTAAGCCAGGCGCGGCCGAGTGGGGCGCCGCCCGTTAGTGGGCGGGCCTAGAAGGGGCGGGGTTAAGCCGGCGTCCCCTCAGCGCCCAAGCCGGTTTGGGAACGAATGTACTGGGCGTTAAAGCCAGCGCGCTCGCGCGTGGCACGCGCGCTACGGTCCAGCAGCGACACCACAATGCTGCCGCTGAAAGACGCGCACATCGCAAAGAGTGCGGGATATTTGTAGGGCACTATGGGTTCGGCGTTACCCAAAACCTCCACCCAAACAGTGGGGCCCAACACAATACAGCCCACCGCCGTCACGAGGCCCATCACCCCGCCTGTGAGGGCGCCGGACGTGGTGAGGTTGCGCCAGAACAGGGCAAGGAACAGCAGCGGAAAATTAACGCTGGCCCCGACCGTAAAGGCCATCAGCACCAAGTAGGCCACGTTCTGGGACTCGAACAACAACGCTAACAGTACCGCGACAACGCCGAGCACGATCGTGGCATAGCGAGAAACCCGTACGACCTCTTGTTCGCTCGCGTTTGGACGGAACACACTGGCATATAAATCGTGCGAGATAGCCGAGGCGCCGGACAGCGTAAGGCCCGACACCACGGCCAAAATGGTGGCGAAGCACACCGCCGACATGAAGCCCAGCAGTAACGGCCCCCCTGCGGCATGGGCTAAGTGAATGGCGGCCATGTTGTCGCCGCCCAGCAAGCGCCCCGTGGCATCCGCGAACTGCGGGTTTCCCAGCACCAGCGCCATCGCGCCAAAGCCGATGACGAAAGTCAGCATGTAGAAATACCCGATGAACGCGGTGGCGAAAAAAACCGAGCGTCGGGCCTCGCGGGCGTTCGGCACCGTGAAAAATCGCATGAGGATATGCGGCAGCCCCGCCGTACCGAACACCAGTGCCGTGCCCAGCGACACGACCGACACCGGGTCGTGTACCAGTCCACCGGGGGCGAGTACTGCCACCCCGCGCGCGTGTTGCTTGAGCGCGGCCATCAACAGCTGATTGAGCGAAAAATTAAACTGCGCCAGCACCAGCACCGTGACTAACGAGGCCCCGCCCAATAGCAGCACGGCCTTGATAATCTGCACCCAGGTCGTGGCTAACATGCCGCCAAAGCACACATAGACAATCATCAGCGTGCCCACGCAACCCACCGCGACGCTGTAATTTAGCCCGAACAACACTTCGATGAGCTTGCCCGCGCCCACCATCTGACCGATGAGATAAAGCACCACGGCCACGAGCGAACCGCTGGCCGCGAGACAGCGAATAGGCGTGGCGGCCAGGCGCAGAGTCACCGCGTCGGCGAACGTATATTTGCCAAGATTTTTGAGCCGTTCACTTAATAAGAACAACACGAGCGGCCAACCCGCCAAGCCGCCAACGGCGTAAATCAGGCCATCGAAGCCAAACCCGAAGATCAGCCCAGAGACCCCCAGAAACGACGCCGCAGACATAAAATCCCCGGCGATGGCCAAACCATTCTGGAGGCCGCTGATGTTGCCGCCGGCGGCGTAGAAATCGTGGGTCGTGTGGGTGCGCCGCGCGGCCCACCAAGTGATGGCCAGCGTGGCGGCGACAAACACGATGAAAAACGTGATGGCGATGCCGCCGGAATTCACGGACTCAGCGGCCGACACCGCAGTGGGTGCCAGCAGCAGCAGGGCGGGGACAAGTGGCTTAAGCATTGCGTCGCGCATCATCAACGATTTCACGGTTTTTGCGGTCGAAATCGCGGTTAGCCTGCCAGATATAAACGCCGGTCAGTGCGACGCACAGGGCGATGATCGCAAGACCCGCCGCAATCCCTACCGTGACCACGGTAGTGGGCCCCAAGGGCCGCACTAGCCAGGCAGGTTTAAACGCGATGATCAAGATAAACGAATAATAGGCCACCAATACCGCCCCCCCCAGCCCCCAGCCAAGACGGCTGCGCTGGCGGGCGAGGGCGTGAAATCGGGGGTCCGCATCAATGGCCCGGTACCAGTTTTCCATGCTGGCGTCAGTGCTGGACAGCACCTTCCGCACCTAGGCCCGTCTGCGAGCGCACGTATTGGTCGGCGAAGGCCGCAATTTCCTCCTTCGCCCGGTCGCTCTTGTCGAGCAAGGAGACGATGATCATGGTGCCAAAGCTAATGGCGATGGAGAACAAGGCGGGATATTTATATGGGAATAGCGGTGCCGCATGGCCCAGGATGTCCTTCCAGATGGTGGGGCCCAGAATCAGCATGATCACCCCAGAGGCCAGACCCAGCCAACCACCGGCCACCACACCCGTGGTGGTTAAGCGGCGCCAGTACATCGACAGGAACAACACCGGGAAAAACACGGTGGAGCTGATGGTGAAGGGCAGCACGATGAGATAGGCGATGTTTTGGTCTTTGAACGCAATTCCCAGCACCATGCCCAGCACGCCCAGCGACAGCGCGGCAATGCGGGACATGCGCATGACTTCTGCATCAGTCGCCTTGCCATGACGGAAGATATTGGCGTAGAGGTCGTGAGAAATGGCCGAGGCGCCGGCAATGGTGAGCCCCGCGACCACCGCGACGATGGTGGCGAAGGCAACCGCCGAAATGAAGCCCAGCAGTAAATCCCCGCCCATCGCCGAGGCCAAGTGAATCGCCGCCATATTGGCGCCGCCCCGAATGAGCCCCGTTTGGGTGTCCATAAATTCTGGGTTTTTCATCACAAATGCGATGGCGCCGTAGCCAATGACGAACGTCAGCAAGTAAAAATAGCCAATCAGCGAGGCCGCCCACGCCACCGACAACCGAGCTTCCTTGGCATTGGGGACGGTGAAGAAACGCATCAGCACGTGCGGCATTGCCGCCCCACCCAGGAGCAGCATGAGGCCGCAGGAAATGGCGTTCACCGGATCCGGCAGCAGCCCACCGGGTTGCATCACGGCTTCTTTAGTGGGGTGATTATCGATGGCGGCTTGGTAGAGGCCATGGAGCGAAAAGCCAAAGCGCATCATCACAGCGACCACAATAAAAGTGGCCCCGGACAGCAGCAGAACGGCTTTAACGATTTGGACGTAGGTGGTGGCGATCATGCCGCCAAAGGCCACGTAGATCACAATCAATCCGCCAATCATGACCTGTGCCATTTCATAGTTAAGACCGAACAGATTCGAAATGAGCGTGCCCGCGCCCACCATTTGCACGATGAGATAGCCCACCACAAAAGCCAGGCTGGAACTGGCGATTAGGGTGCGAATGGGGACCCGCGCAAAACGCAGGGAGACGATGTCGGCCACGGTGTATTTGCCGAGGTTACGCAGGCGTTCGGCCAGCAAAAACATCATGAGCGGCCAGGCGCCAAACGGGACTACCGAGTAAATGAGCCCGTCGAAGCCATAGCTGTAAAGGAGTGCCGCGATGCCCATTAAGGCCGCGGAAGAGCACCAGTCGCCGGTAATGGCCAAGCCGTTTTGGAAGCCGCCAATGTTACCGCCGGCGGTGAAGAAGTCCGCGGTGGACTTGGTACGCTTAGCTGCCCACCAAGTGATAGACAACGAAATCAGCACGAAAACGCAAAACATGACGACTGCGGTGGGTTTGAGATGGGACATGTCTTCGGGCAGCGAAAACATCTTGTGGATGGAGGTGCCAATGTCCGCGTAGGCGGCGCCGGTGCTCAACATGAGCGCTGCGCCGACCAGCCGCGGCATGCCTGAGCCGACCAGCTTTGTCATGATTGTTTACCTGCAACGCGTAGGGCATCTGCCACTACGGCTTCTTTGAGAACCTCGAATTCACCATTCGCCCGGTGGATGTAATAGAGCACCAGCAAAATAAACAGCACGGTCTGCGCCAGCCCAATGATGATGCCCCAGGTGGTTGCCGTGCCCTCGCTGATAGGTTGCCCCCAGAAGCGCGCGAATGCGGCCTCCGGGTAGAACGCGGTGGCGAGTACGTACCAGGCGGCGTTGGCGATGACGATGGCGGCCAAGGTCCAGCTCAACCGGCTGCGCTTACGTTGTAGCTCGTGAAAACGGGGATCTTTAAAGATCTGCCGGTAAATATCTTGCATGTGAAAGTCCTCGGGCCTTCAGCCCCAAAGTTTTTTGGTCGCCAGGCGCGCACCTTCGGCCAGTGCTTCAAATTTCTTGTACACCACTGACGCCGCCACCATTTCCCAGCCGGCGAAGGTGCCAAAACCGCAGTCGCAACCGGCAATCACACGTTCGCGGTCGCCGGTGACGGCAACGGCTTCCAGAATGCGGTTACAGACCACTTGTGGGTGTTCGATGTAGTTCACGGTGGAGTCGATGACGCCGGGGATGAGCACGACGTCTTTCGGCAGCGGGTGTTTTTTGACCGCCGCATACTCGTGCTGATGACGCGGATTGGCGAACTCTACGGAGAACCCACCCACTTTGGCGCCATAGACGATCGGCAGGATGTCTTCGAGCGGCACGTCACAGTCGTGCGGACCATCGTAATTGCCCCAGCACAGGTGCAGGCGCACGCGGTCGCGTGGAATATTAACCAGGGCGTCATTGATGGCGTCGATGTGCAGGGCCACGGCGTCTTGGAATTGTCTCAACGAGCCATTTTGGAACATGCCGTGCCATTCCATGGCCAGATCGGGGCAATCGAGTTGCAGCACGTAACCGCGTTGGACAATGAGCTCGTATTCTTTGCGGAGTTCTTGAGCGACCGCCCGTACGTAGGTTTCGTGGCTGTCGTACCAAGCATTGCGCAACGTGGTGCAGACGATGCCGGGGGAGGCGGCTGTCATGAAGGGCTCACTAATTTTGCCCTTTTGCTCGGCCAGCGCGGCGTCGAACAGGTCGCACTCGCGCGTGGCGGCCGATAAATCTTTGTACAACACTTCGCTTTGCGCCAGGGGGGCATCAAAGACCTTCGACATCACCATGCCGCGCTTGATCCAGATGTCAGCGAAATCCGGGTAATCGGCGAAATCTTTGAAAGGCTCCCGGATGCTCGAGCCACCAAAACCTTCGAGGCGCTGGCTGACATAGGTCTGGAAGCCTACGCGGGGCTGTTCACCATCGTTGATGATGTCCAGTCCTGCGGCGACCTGTTTGGAGACCACGTCTCGCACTCCAGCGGCGGCCAAGGCATCTAGGCGAGCCTCATCGACGGGCTGCAAAGCCTCCGCTGCGATGAGCAGGTCGCTTAATTCGCGCGCGCGCGGCAGGCTGCCAACGTGGGTGGTCAAAATGCGAGTGTCGCTTTGTTTCATGTTTCACCGTGCTCATGATTTATGGTTTGATCGCCTGCGGTGGGGCTGGCCGGCGTTAGTGTACAGCCTGCCTCACGATCGCACGACCCAGCAAATGCTCGGCGTGACGACGGGTACGAGTGGGTGCTGGGGGCTGATCAAACCCCGCGCAGGGAGCCAACGCGTCGCGGTTTGGCGCACCTTCCTTGCCAGCGCAAATTTTTGGTAAAGCTTCCCGCGACCTGGATGCTGGGACGCTAAAAATCGGGAGAGATAGAACGAGAGCAAGCATTCTCGCAGTAGACGATTCAGCCTCCATGCGCCAGATGGTCGTCTTTACTCTCAAGGGCGCCGGCTACGACGTCATTGAAGCAATCGACGGTCAAGACGCATTCAGCAAGGCCCGCACTAAGCCGGCTGATGTCGTACTCACCAATCTAAACAGGCCCAACCTGGATGGCATTCAGCTTATCCGCGAGTTGCGCAAGCTGCCCCAGCACAAGTTCATATCCATGTTGCTGCTCACCACGGAATCAGCTGGCGGTAAGAAAACGGAAGGCAAAGCAGCCGGCGCTACGGGCTCGCTGGTGACGCCGTTTAATCCGGACCAACTGCTGGCGACGCGCAAAAAAGTCCTCGGCTAAGTTACGCGTCTGTCAAACGTTACCTTCAGATTTTCTGATTCACGGCAGGAGCGCTATGTCAGTCGACAGCCGTCAGTTTCATTAGGTTTATTTCGAAGAATGCTTCGAAGGCCTCGAAATCATGGAATCTGGGTTGCTCGATCTGTTCATCGGCACTCCGGACGCAGCATCGTCCCTGCACGGTGGTGTGTGACACCACGCTTGCCCACGTGAGGCGACTTCTATCCCGAGGTTTGCTACCTCGCTTGGGATGTCGAGCTCAATGCTCCGGTGCCTGAAGCTGCCGTGCGTGAAGTGTTCGAATGGGTGAATGACGACGCAGACATCGCCATCGACGCGCTGGGACTCATGCCTGCCGCAACACCCGCGACTTCAAGCAGGCATCATGAATATTCGAATGCGGTCGGTGTTTTACCGTCCGGCATGGGGGCTGACCGTGCGCGAGGCATGCTGGCGATGCGAACGGCCGGCGGGTCAACCATCGCATGAGATGCAAACACCTCGGTGGTCTGGGGTATGCCCGGACAAGCCGTGAAGTTGGGGGCAGTTGAGATAGTGCTGCCGCTGCGCCTAATTGCCGCTCACAGTCTGATTTTTGCAGCACGTTGAGAAAAACAGATGATTCCCCGCTAAAGAAAACTTCGATGTTTTCCGATGAACTTACCGCACAACGCCGTTCGCCCTGATCGAACAAGGACGCCTCATGACGAAGACCGCCGCACGCTCCACGCTGCCCCAATTTATTGTCACGGGTGCCGCGCTATGCATCGTCGCCGTGTGGCCTTCTGCGGTCAGTGCCATGCTCAGCGTGGCGGCTACAGCGTTAGTCTGGTGGATGGCCCACAATGCCGTTGACTCGGCGGCCTTGCGCAGCGCAGGATTTTCCGGAAACGCAGAGCCAGAGGGCAAGAGCGACCTCCACCGCAACTACTCCTTGCTCATAGCCACTCTGCGGGACTGTTTTTCGCAACTGCGTGACGGCGCAGACCAAATGCGGGGCCTTACCGCCGATGCCGTGGGCACTCTCAGTAAAGCGTTTCATGGACTCGACGAAGACGCACGCCGTCAGACGCAATTAATGGCCCATGTGATGGGCGCGCTGTCCGCAGGTTTAGGCAACAACGAAGCCGGCATGGCCGGCGTGGCCGGCGACCCCGCAGAGGGGCTGACCATTACAGGACTGGTGGAGAAAACCTCGGAACTGATGGGCCAATTTGTCTCCATGTTTGTGACCGCGAGCAAGCATAATATGGACAGCGTTTCGCTGATCGACGACATGACCGTGAAGATGGACCATATTTTTGATCTGTTGGCGCACGTGCGCAGTATCGCGGATCAAACTAATTTGCTCGCGCTCAACGCTGCCATCGAAGCCGCACGGGCTGGTGATGCGGGGCGCGGTTTCGCCGTGGTGGCGGATGAGGTGCGCAGTCTCTCCCACAACTCTAATAAATTTAACGAGCAAATTAGACAGCATGTAGAGGACGCCAAAAACTCGATCGAGCGAACCCGTACCTCGGTGGGTAAGGCGGCCTCGCAAGACGCGAGTGTGCTGCTCAAGAGCAAGCGCCGGGTTGATCAAATGATGACGCGACTGCAACAGTTCGAGAGTTTTCTGCACGGTCATCTGAGCGAAGCCACTGTTTTGTCCAACTCGATAGGCCGCCGTACTGCTGACGCCGCGCGCTCTTTGCAGTTCGAGGACAGTGTGCGGCAGGTCAGCGATCATTCAACGCAGACTGCCATCCGAGTCGACCAGTACATCGTGACCAGCGCGCAGTTACTCGATAATGATCAAGACAGTGACGCGGGTACTATCACCCATGATCTCAACGAGGCCGCCGCTGCTCTGCGTGCGTCTTTGCCGAGGAAGCAGGCGGCCCAGCAGGATATGGACGGTGGTGAAATTGAATTATTTTAGGAATCAAAGGAAATAAATTGATGGCCATCACCTCTTCGGGTTCCGTTGACGGCAAAACGCTACACATCAGAATGGGCGAACGTTTCGATTTTAGCGCGCATTCGGCGTTCCGAGCCGCCTACGCGGGCGACCGCCCCAGTTTCGAGACCTACATCGTTGACCTGCGCGAGACCCATTATATGGACAGCTCTGCATTAGGCATGTTGCTGCAACTCAAAGAGCACACCAGTGGTGGCCTTCGTTCGTTGCAGATAAAAAATGCCAATGAATCGATTAAAGAAATTCTGGCGGTGGCGAATTTCGACCAACTTATGCAAATCGACTAGCGCTTCCGTGGTGCCGATCGTTGCGTCCGATCACTAGGGCTTGATGCCATGACCATCTTCGCGACGGAGGGCGCTGGCCGGCCGGCGGCCGCGCTTAAGGCCTTGGTAGTTGACGATGAAGTGGTGAACCGCACGGTCTTGGTGGCCATGTTGCGAGCGCAGGGTTTCGACATCATTGAGGCGGAGAATGGCGAGCAGGCCTGTGCTATTTGCGCAGAGGTGGTGCCAGACTTCATCTTCATGGACACCCTCATGCCGAAGATGGACGGCTTCGAGGCGACGCAGCGGATCAAGAAGATGCTGGGTTCGGCATTTGTCCCCGTGCTGTTCCTCACGGCGATGTTCGAAGAAAGCCAACTACGCCGCTGTATTGAAGTGGGCGGTGACGATTTTCTCTCTAAGCCCTATAGCCGAATCCTGCTAGAGGCCAAAATAGCCGCCTCGTTGCGGGTGCGCGGGATGCACCTCGATTTAGCCGCGCAGCGTGACAAACTGACCGACTATCGGGATCATCAACAGCGCGACATGGCGGTCGCCAAACGGATCCTCGACAACGTGGCCACCCGTGAAGAACTCGCGGTGGGTAATGTGCGCTATCTGTTGCAACCGATGGAATTATTGAACGGCGATATTATCCTCGCCGCCAATCGGCCCACGGGCGAACAGTGCTTCCTGGTGGGAGATTTTACTGGGCATGGTTTGCCGGCCGCGATCGGCGCAATGACTGTGCACGGCGTTTTCATGTCGATGGTCGCGAAGGGTTTGGGGGTGGAGGAGATCGCTCGCGAACTTAACCGCAAGATGTGCGAACTGTTGCCGGTGGAGCGTTTTCTCTCCGCTGCCATTTTAGAGCTCCACAACGAAACGGGGATGTTCAAGGTCTGGAACGGCGGGATGCCGGATATTCTTGTGCGCAATGCCGAGGGTACTTCTATCAGTCGATTCCGGTCGGTCAACCTACCCTTGGGGATCGTCTCACCTGAGACTTATCGCAGTACCACGGCATCCGGAGCGCTCAAACCTGGTGACCAAGTGCTGGTTTATTCAGATGGTTTGACTGAAGCCCATAATCGGGCGGCGGACTTATTTGGTGATGCACGTCTGCAGGCAGTGTTTGCCCAACCCGGCGAGCCTGATCGGCTTTTCGATAGGCTGCTCGCGAGCCTCGCCGAGCACGTGCAGGCGGCCCCGCAGAGCGACGATGTGTCCATTCTCTCTGTTCGCTGTGATCCCGATCTTCCCTCTGCTAAGCGCGCGTCGGGGCCGGCTACCGTAACCCAGCCGCCGGGGCACTGGGATTTTTCTATCGTGCTGGACGCCGCCGCACTCAAGCGCTCCGAACCTGTGGCCACGGTGATCCAGGTGATGGAAACAGTGCAAGGCTTAGGGGCGTTACGTACCCCGTTGTTTATGGTGTTAACCGAGCTTTTCTCTAACGCGCTGGAGCATGGCCTGCTGGGTTTGGCCTCGGACATCAAGCAGCGCCCCAATGGGTTTTTTGAGTATTACGAAGCCCGGCAACAACGCCTCGAGGCCTTAGAGGAAGCCTCTTTATCGATTGCTTGCCAACACTTGCCAGCCGCGGACGGCGGCCGGTTAACCGTGCGTTTGTTGCACAACGGCGCCGGTTTTGACCCGACCGGGCTACCGAGTTCGCAGGGTGTTAGCACGCAGTTAAAAGGTCGGGGCATACGCTTGGTGCGGTCGCTGTGCGAGTCTTTGGAATATCGCGATGGTGGTCGCGAGGCGGTTGCGGTCTACCGTTGGGCCGGCGCACCCGCCTCAGCTTGACGCTCGGGCCCCTGTTGGTTTGCAGCCTGCGGGTGCGGGGCGTGAACAAATATCTGATCGCACTAGGGTCTTTGGTCGAATGCGTTTCACGGCACCCCCTTGGATTGTCTCGTCGAGATCTTGCGTGGTGCGCAGACAACCTTCGGCGACGCGACGCGACGCGACGCGACGCGCACGCGCATCGGTATTGTCTGGCTACAGGAGCATCACCTGACCGCTTTCAGCATTGACTACCAGCGCGCACGGTACCGTATGCTAACGGACTCACTCAGGTGAATTCTAAAAAATGCGAGGCGCACTCCTCATGCTAAAGCTGGCGTCATCCGCACAACGCATCCATCTCAAACTCATCACCGCCGCAGCATTTTGGGCGATGACGCCCATCTTTGGCCGCTTGTTGGCGGACTACCGTGCGCCCTATGCACTCGCCTGCGGACGTTTTATCTTCGCGACGCTAGCGCTGGCGGCCATCTTGGTTTTTCGCCCTGCGCGTGAGCGCCGGATTGCGTGGCGTGATTTACCGATGTTCATGGTTTTGGGCTTCACCGGCGTGTGTCTGCATAACGTGCTGGTATTGATGGGCGTGCAATACACCCAAGCCAATCGCGCGAACGTCATCTTTGCGAGTATTTCTCTGCTCATCGTGCTTTTGGATCTTCTGTTCCTGCGCCGGCTGCCGCGTCTGATCACTACCTGCGGTCTATTGATCGGCATAGTGGGCACCGCCCTGGTGGTGACGGATGGCGATCTCGCGCAGCTCGCCACGGGTGGCATAGGGCGGGGCGAGTGGTTGGTGTTGGGCAGCGCGGCGAGTTGGGCGTTGTATTCGGTCTTGGGGCGCGGGGTGCTGCAACGTTATGCCCCGCTGACGATTGTTTTCTACGCCTCTGTGTGTGGCACCTGCATGTTGCTGCCTTTGGTGTGGCTGGATGTTCTAGCGCTACCTCAGTTGCTGCGCGATCCCCATGCGTGGCTCATGGTGGGGTTTGTGGGTTGCCTGAATTCCGCGCTGGGCTTCCTGTGGTACTACCAAGCGGTGCAGACGTTGGGCGCGCTGACGAGCAGCGCGTATATCAATTTGGTGCCCATTT
>CAIPNE010000383.1 GCA_903866355.1 uncultured Gammaproteobacteria bacterium | reverse complement strand
GCGGCGACCAGCGCGCGGCACACTTCGAGGGAGGCTGGGTTGGCTGGATTATGCACCGCAACGGCAAAGCCGCCGTAATTCTTGGTCACGGTCATGCACGGCACATCGGTTAGGCCATCGCCAAGGTACACCATGTGTCCAAAGGGAATCGGCCGTTCGGCTTCCGGCATGTACTCGTTGATCGACTCGCCGGGCGTTTCGCGCCCCTTGTTGATGCGGAACAAGTACTGGGTTTTGCTGGTGTCGTTGATCACGATGGTCGGGAAACACGCGACCTCGTGGTGATTGAAATGGTACTGCGAGGCGTACACCCGTTCGAAGTGATGCTTGATGCTAATGCCTTCCAGAATTTCGCTCAGGCCCGCCGAAATAATGTAGTGCCGCGCCTGCACGGTGCCACCCGAGCGAGTGGCCACATAGCGGTTGATGCGCTCAAACCAAGTCTCAACGCCCGGAAAATAGCGAATGCCGCTGGCGAGGCGTCGCAGCGCAGCCCGGCTGAGATGCGCCTTGTTGGCTTCAATTTTTTCGACCAACAAGCGCATGTAAGTGAGGATGCTGTCGCCACCGGTGAGGCGAGTTTCGGCATTGACCTCGGCCCAAAAATCTTCCGGTGCAATGCCCAGTTGTGGGAATACCGTGTATTCCTGCATGGGTTGCGGGGTCAGCGTACCGTCAAAGTCATAAATCAGCGCCAGCGTGTTGCGGGCAAAGGGCACTTCGGTGGGGGTGAGCGGTGTGGCGGCCGGGTGCCGCCCGGGTGGGCGCGCAGTCATGGGCGCGGGCCGGGCGTCACGCCATGGCGAAGCAAGTGACGCACGCGGGCGGTCGCGGCTGGCATGTCGGGGAATATTTCGTGGACTAGGGCGGCCGTGGCGGCGCTGGGTTGTTTGAGATCGGGGATCATCAAGGTCCACATGCCCGCGCCCACCGCTGCGTGGGCCCCAACTTCGGAGTCTTCCAAGGCGATACAGGCGGTGGGATCCACGGCCAAGGTCGCCGCTGCGCGCAGAAAAATATCGGGCGCGGGTTTGCCGTTCGCGACTTGGTCGCCGGTAATACACACGGGAAAATAGTGGCGGAGGCCGGCGGCCTCTAGTGCCATCTCGGCGTTGCCGCTGCGGGTCTGGGTGGCCACGGCGATGGGTACACCACTGGCCAGAAGTTCGGCCAGCAGCGTGGTGATGCCGGGCTTCGTGCGCATGCCGTGGGTGTCAATCTGCGCCCGATAGTGACGCTGAAAACTCACCCGATAGTCATCCAAGCGAAAATCAGCCCCAAACGCGCTGAGCAGGGCTGCCTCCACTTTGGGGCCCGGCAAACCAATGAGCTCGGCGTATAAGGCGTCGGTCAGTGTTTTACCAAAATCCTCGCCGGCAAGACCCGCCGCGCGTCGAATCACGGGTTCGGAGTCGATGAGCACGCCGTCCATATCGAACACCACGGCCGTGAAGATTCTCATGCCACGTCGCGCCGGGGGGCGCTCGTCGCAAATGCCTTGTCCAAGGTGGCCAACAGACCGTCCACTTCATCGGCCACCAGCAGCCGGTCGGTTTCTAATGGGTCGACAAAACCCTCGTTGACCGCCTGCGCGAGCATCGCGCGCCAAGGGTCGAAATAACGGGCGGTGTTGAGCAAGGCCACGGGTTTGTCGAAGCAGCCCAGTTGGCGCCACGCCATGACTTCCAGTAATTCGTCGAGCGTGCCGATGCCGCCCGGTAAGGCCACGAAAGCGTCGGCGAGTTCAATCATGAGTGCTTTGCGGGCGAACAAGTCACTCACTGTGTGATGAGTCTGTAAACCGGGTTGCAGCACTTCGAGGGTGCTGAGAAAACCAGGAATCACTCCCGTCACGTGCCCGCCAGCGTCCAGTGCGCCCTGCGCGAGCGCTCCCATGAGACCCAGCCGTCCGCCGCCGTAGACCAACGGCCAAGCGCGCTCGGCCAACGCCTGGCCCAGCGCTCGTGCAGCCAGAAGATAACGGGGATCAGTGCCGGTACGGGCACCACAAAACACGGCAATGACAGGCATTTTAGGGTCCTGCTATCCAGATGAGTTCGCCACTTTGGAGACTCCAATTTTTGCCCATGCGGTGTGCGCGGATTAGCCGGCCGGAGCCGCAAGTGGCACCGCAGTTGAACTCCACATACACCAGCGCGTTCTGCGCGGTGGCATCGAACGCCACCCGCGAGAGCCGCAGCAGGCCTGGGGCGTCGGGGAAACGGGTCTTGAACTGGCGCCAATTGGTGGCCGGATCGGGATCGGCAAAGAGCGTGGTGCGCTCGGTTTCGTTCAGCAGTTCATAGTTCATCGAGAGCTCGAAGTGTCGCTCCAACACACTGGCAGCCTCATTCATCGCTAGCCAGCGGTTGAGCAAACCCGGGGTGGTTTCTAGCCGTTTGGCGAGGTCTTCAATGTTGCTGCCGAACGGTACGACGGTCGTGGTTTCCTTTGAGGTGTGCTCCGCGATGACGATGGTCTTGGCCTCCGCACCCAAGCCCTGCGCCACGAGTGTTGACCACAGTGCGTATTCCGCCGCCTCCGGCGTTGCTGTCACCGGTGCCGTGGCTTTCGGTTCGGCTTTCGGTTCGGCTTTCGGTTCGGCTTGCGGTTCGGCTTTTGGTTCGGCTTTAGGTTCGGCTTTCGGCGCGGCTTTCGGCGCG
>CAIPNE010000382.1 GCA_903866355.1 uncultured Gammaproteobacteria bacterium | reverse complement strand
TTACAAAACTTACTGGCGTAATGGTGGCGGCTTGTTCGCCGTGGCCGGGACATGAGACGTTTCGCGATCATTGGCGGCAGTGGCCTAGACCGCTTAGGAACCCTCGAGATTAGTGCCCGACACACGCTGATGACCCCTTACGGCGCGCCCTCGGCGGCGCTCTGCGAAGGCCTGTTGGCGGGTTCGCCGGCGTTCTTTTTGCCCCGTCACGGCGACGGCCATGCGCTACCGCCCCACCGCATCAATTATCGGGCGAACATTGCCGCGCTACGCGAGGCGGGGGTCACAGACATTCTGGCCGTCACGGCAGTAGGCGGGATTAGCGCCGAGGCGGCACCCGGTAGCATCGTCGTGCCGGACCAAATCATCGATTACACCTGGGGCCGCGATCACACCCTCTACGATGGTCTGAACGGCACGCTAGACCATGTAGATTTTAGCCAGCCCTATACGGAGCGACTACGGCGCCTGCTGATCGACCAAATGACTGACGGTGAGTTAGTGGGCGCTGGCGTTTATGGGGCGACCCAAGGACCGCGCCTCGAATCCGCGGCAGAAATTGCCCGGATGGCGCGCGATGGCTGCACGATCGTTGGCATGACCGGCATGCCGGAAGCGGCCCTCGCGCGCGAAGCCGGGATGGCTTACGCCACCGTCTCGCTGGTCGTCAATTGGGCCGCCGGCGTGGGTGGCGCCGCCGTGATTTCGATGGACGACATCTACCACCATCTCGACGTTGGCATGGCCGCCGTCGTGCGCCGAGTAGGACGCGCGATCGCCGCAGGGCTTAGTCAGCCGGACCCTGCGTCGGACTCGCCTTAGGCAACGGCAAGTCCGCCGGTGGCAAGCTGTCGCTGGCCGCAGCCTGCCACGGCCGAATTTGTAACAGCACGCCCGCCAGCGGGTGATCGAGATAGCGCAATTCGCCCAACTGCACGTTTTGCTGGGCCTGCACGTTGACCTGCTGCTCACCCGCGGGGACCAACAGTTCGACGTCCACCCGCAGTGCCGCGCCGGCCGGGCGCAGTCGCAACGCGCCCTGTAAAGGGGGAACAAGCGCGGGGTTAGCCTCGGCACTGGGCGCCGGCGTGAGCGCCACGGCTAACCCAGAGGTGGCCGCCTGCCGCCAGGCGGTGTGTGCTAACACTTCATAGCCTGCGGCGCGATTCAAGGCCTTCACCACGCCGGTAAGGCGCAGGTCGGCGGCGGGATAGGCCGTGAATTCGCCGGCCTCACCAGCACTACCCGCCGGCGCTAACGCGAGTGGCACCGCCGACGCCAACAGGGCGGACGGCAGAGCCACTGCCCACTCCTGCCCATTCGCCGCCGCGGTGTATCGAAACACAATGACCTCTACCTCAACCGTTCCCAGTGGCTCGGCGCGCACCGGCACACTGGTCGCCCACCAAGCGACGAGTACCACACACCACAGCCACTGAACCCACTTCACGCGAGCTGCTCTAAAAGATTCTCTAGCTCGACAAAGCGGGCTTCGTCTTCGGGTAAGTCTTTACGCAAGCGCAGCTTGTCTTGCCCATCCAACCGATAGTGTTTGCCCGATTGCAGCAGTTTGATGACTTTCAAGGGTTCCACCTCGGGGTTAGGTCGGAACTCTACCAACCCACCCTGACGGGAAAAATCGATGCGCTTGATGCCCAAAGCGTCAGCGCGTTGCTTCAGGGCGGTGAGCCGAAACAAATTGTGTACCGGCTGTCCACACGGGCCCAAACGGTCTACCAGCTCCTCTTTGAGCAACTGCAGTTCTGTGGCATCCGGCGCGGTCGCGATGCGCTTGTACAGCACTAAGCGGGCGTGTACGTCGGGCAGATAGTCTTCGGGCAACAGTGCCGGCAAGTGTAAATCTGCCTCGCAAGCGCGTGCGGAGAGTGATTCCAAATCCGGCTGGCGTCCGGCTTTTAGCGCGCTGACTGCCCGATTGAGCAGCTCGCTGTATAGCCCAAAACCAATTTCTTGAATCTGCCCGCTTTGGTCTTCCCCGAGAATTTGACCGGCGCCGCGAATTTCCATGTCATGGGTTGCCAACGTAAAACCAACGCCCAGGTCTTCCAGCGATTCGATGGCCTCCAAACGTTTGACGGCATCGGCCGTCATCGATTTGCGCGGTGGCACGATGAGGTAGGCATAAGCGCGGTGGTGCGAACGCCCCACCCGTCCGCGCAGTTGGTACAACTGGGCGAGGCCAAAGCGGTCGGCCCGGTTAATCAACATGGTGTTAGCGTTGGGGATATCGATGCCGGTTTCGATGATCGTGGTGCACACCAAAACATTACAGCGACGATGGTAAAAATCGAGCATGACCTGCTCGAGCTCTTTTTCCCGCATCTGCCCGTGCGCATGACGCACCCGCGCCATCGGCACCAAGGCCGAGATATCGGCGGCCAGTTTCTCGATGGTCTCAACCTCGTTGTGCACGAAATACACCTGGCCGCCACGCGAAATTTCGCGCAAGAGGGCTTCGCGGATGAGTTCGTCGGACCATTCGTGGAGGAAGGTCTGGACCGCCAGTCGTTTCGAGGGCGCGGTAGCAATGACGGAGAGTTCGCGCGTGCCCGACAAGGCCATGTTAAGCGTGCGCGGAATGGGCGTTGCAGTCAGCG
>CAIPNE010000381.1 GCA_903866355.1 uncultured Gammaproteobacteria bacterium | reverse complement strand
TGCTGATCCTCAATTTGCCCATGGTCGGTCTCTTTGTGAAGTTGTTATATATACCAATGCGGCTATTACTGCCGCTTATCCTGGTAGTCAGCGTGATCGGTGTTTACAGCGCGAACCAGGCGACGCTCGATCTGGTACTACTGTGCGGATTCGGCGTTCTCGGTTTTTACATGAGGAAATACGGCTTCTCCCTGCCACCGGTGATCCTTGGTGTAGTGCTGGGCAACCGCTTCGAAGAGGCCTTGAGACAGTCGATGATCATGACGCAGGGCAATCTGCTTGCGTTGCTGGAGCGGCCGATTGTGCTGACATTTGTCGTGCTGACACTGCTTTCGCTTGCGGGTCCCGCGTTGCTCCGGCGCCTGCGATTTCGCGGCCGGTCCGTCCGCCTGGAACAGGAGCAGTCCTAGCTGCAACTTCGGGATTGATTTTTTGACTGGTAAACGGGCTCTATTTTGAACCGAGGCGAATATCCGTATGTGTTCGCGATGGCGGCGGCAAGCCGATGACTGCTCGTCCGGGCTTCAGAAGAGTCCGGGGCGTAGTCGTTGTCTCTTTGCGGGTTACCACGATTCAGTGTAAGCGGGGCAGCTTATACTGACGATTAGGAGGGGCTCACATTTGTTGACCGCCAGGAGAACCGCTTAAGCAAGTGGTGAACGGTGGCACGGGACGTATGCCGATCGCCATTCCCTCCCGTCACGCGGAGAAGCGCTGCGGCCGACTGGCATGCCGGCAACCTGTTCCTGCGAGCGGCGGCGCCCTGAAGAGACGACGCTCTATAAGATTGTGCAGGAACAATTGGAGACCTTCCTAATAAATCAAAGGTAAATCAAAGGGGTCAGCCTCGAATCAAAGGGGTCAGCCTCGAATAAAAATTGAAGCGCCTCACGCAGCAGAAGAACCTTTTTTATATCGAATCACTTGTCGGGGCGCTGAAATTTGGGTTAGTCATTGCCATTCGAGCCGAGAATAATCGAATCTGGCTCCTTTCATTTCGTGCGCACTCTACCCACTTAAGTTCCAAACCGGGTGAAGCGCTACACTAGCTTGCGGTCGCGATAAACTCAAAGCTTCGCTTTACCTTGTGTCGCCTTCGACCTTAAGGAACCGTGGATGCTGAGTCGCAACTATAGCCCGATGGAGGGGGCGCAGCGGCAGGCGCTCGAGCGCAAACGCGGCAAGCGGTTCTTCAAGCCGCTGGCCAGGGTTCGCACGCCGGGCGATGCGGTCGGCCTGTTCTTCGTCCTTGCTGGCTTCGCCGTACTCGGCTGGCTGGCCGGGGTCCTCATCCTCGTGCTGTTCTATCTCATCTCGTTGATCTTGCCCGAGGCCACGGCGCTGGCCGCAGTCACGCGGCCTGCCAACGTGCAGCTCATCATGATTGTTTCCGCGGCGTTGGGGATGTTGGGGATTCCGCTGTGGCTGCTTGACCGGCATCGGCGCGCGGCGCGCGGCAGGGCCGGCGGGTTAGAAGCCGATCTCGCCGACGGCCGCGTCGAGGTCGTGACGGTGCATGCAACCGGTGCGGCGCGCTGCGAGCCGATGGAATACCTCGGCGAGGAGCCAAAGGCCTTTTTCGTCCAAGTGGATGCATCCGAGGTGTTGTTCCTGCAAGGCGGCTATCTCGATCAGGCGCTGCGTGCCGGGACTTTCCCGAACAGCAAGTTCGATGTCATCCGCGGGGCGAAAAGCGGCGTGGCACTGGAGATCCGCTGTCATGGAAAACCGCTGCCCCTCATCGCTCATGACTACGCCGACATCACCGAAGAGGAGTTTTATTTTCCCGGAGACGGCGAGGTCCTTGCAGCGACGCTTGAGTCGATCCCGGCAAGCCTTAGGCAGCTCAAAAAAGGATGAGCCGGTTTTTGTCGCGCCCAATCTGCGGAAACCGCGATTTTTTTGATGGCCGTAATCTGTTCCGTAGATTTCTTTGGGTTTTTGCGCAACGGACAACCCTTGTAAGGCAAACCTCAGCGAACAACTAGCACGAATTAAAGGGGGCAGGCTCAACTAAAAATTGAAACGCCTCACGCAGCAGAAGAACCTTTTTTATATCGAATCACTTGTCGGGGCGCTGATATCTGGGTTAGTCATTACCATTCGAGCCGAGAATAATCGAACCTGGTCCCTTCGCTTTCGCGTGAGCGGAGAGTCGTCAGCAAACACCATGCGATTGACCGCT
>CAIPNE010000380.1 GCA_903866355.1 uncultured Gammaproteobacteria bacterium | reverse complement strand
TGCCCGGATCGTCATCGGCGACTGGGGGCGGGGCCAGTGCATCAGCACTTTCATGGATTTGGGTTAGGGCCAGCATGGCTGCACGCCGCCGCTGCTCCTCTAGTTCGGCCACATCGTCCCGCGCGCGAATTTCAACTTTGCTAATGATGCCAATGACGTCACGCATGATTTCTTGGAGCATCCGCGCAAACATGTCGAAAGATTCGCGTTTGTACTCTTGCTTGGGATCCTTCTGCGCATAACCGCGCAGATGGATACCCTGACGCAGCTGATCCATCGCCGCGAGATGTTCCTTCCAGTGACTATCTAACACCTGCAACATGATGGAGCGCTCGAACTCGCGCATCACGTCCGGCCCTACCTGCTGTTCTTTCTCGGCGTAGTTTGCGGAGAACGCCTGCTCCAGACGCAAGCGCAGATTGGCTTCAGTGAGGTCATCTTCAGCGGCAAACCATTCGGTAATCGGCAGGTGCAGGCCAAAATCGCTATGCAGCGCGTGTTCTAGGCCATCTATCTTCCAGTTTTCGGGATAACTTTGTGGGGGCACGAAGTTGTCGATGAACTGGTTTAGCACATCGTGACGAATGCCGAGAATATTGCCGGAAATATCCTCCGATTCCATTAAATCGCGGCGTTGCTCGTAAACGTGCTTGCGCTGATCGTTGGCCACGTCATCGAATTCCAGCAGCTGCTTGCGCATATCAAAATTGCGCGCCTCCACTTTACGCTGCGCGTTTTCGATCGCCTTGCTCACCCAGGGATGCTCAATGGCTTCACCTTCTTGCATGCCCAGTTTTTGCATCAGGCCGGCCACCCGCTCGGAGGCGAATATCCGCATGAGATTGTCTTGCAGGGAAAGATAAAACCGGCTGGAGCCGGGGTCTCCCTGCCGACCCGCACGGCCGCGCAGCTGGTTATCAATACGGCGCGACTCGTGGCGTTCGGTGCCCACGATGTGAAGCCCACCCACACTAATGACTTCGGCGTGACGCTGCGCCCATTCGGTCCGCACGCCCTCACGATCAGTTTCGCTGGCGGTGGTGGGCAGCGCTGCCAGTTCTGCATCCAAGCTGCCACCCAATACGATGTCGGTACCGCGTCCCGCCATATTGGTGGCCACGGTCACACTGCCAGGACGGCCGGCCTGCGCCACAATATGCGCTTCTTTTTCGTGAAATTTGGCGTTGAGCACTTCGTGCGCGATGCCTTCTTTACGCAGGAAATCCGAGAGAAACTCAGAGCTCTCGATCGACGCCGTACCGACTAGAACAGGCTGACGGCGTTGCCGGCAATCCTTGATGTCCTCGACGATAGCTTGGTATTTTTCGCCGGTAGTCAGAAAAACAGCATCGCCGAAATCCTGCCTGACCATGGGGCGATGGGTGGGTATCACCACCACTTCCAAACCATAAATTTGCTGAAATTCGTAAGCTTCGGTATCTGCGGTGCCGGTCATACCCGAAATTTTTTCGTAGAGTCGAAAATAATTCTGGTAAGTAATGGAGGCCAGCGTTTGGTTCTCCAGCTGAATCGCCACTCCTTCTTTGGCTTCAACGGCCTGGTGCAGGCCTTCCGACCAGCGCCGACCAGGCATCGTGCGACCCGTGAATTCATCCACGATGACGACTTGCCCATCGCGCAGCACGTAATCCACATCGCGGGTAAATAGCGCATGGGCGCGCAGTGCCGCGTTGAGATGGTGCATCAAACCGATATTTGCCGCCCCATACAGACTCTCGCCCGCACCCAGCAGCCCAGCACCGGTGAGCAATTCTTCTACTTGTTCGTGGCCGCGTTCGGTCAAGTGGACCTGGCGGGCTTTTTCATCAACCCAGTAGTCGGCGTCGCCTTCTTCCTCGGGCTGGCGGGTTAATTTTGGGATCAGCACGTTGACCTTGGTATAGCCTTCACTGCGATCGTCGGCTGGGCCCGAGATAATGAGCGGGGTACGCGCCTCGTCGATCAAGATGGAATCGACTTCGTCCACTACCGCGAACACTAAATCACGCTGCACCCGTTGGTCTTTAGAGAAGACCATGTTGTCGCGCAGGTAATCAAAGCCAAATTCGTTGTTCGTGCCATAGGTGATATCTGCGGCGTAGGCGTCGCGCCGGGCCTCGGAGGGCAAACCGGAGACCACCACTCCAACTGAGAGGCCGAGAAATCGATAGACCTTGCCTATCCACTCGGCGTCGCGAGTGGCAAGGTAATCGTTGACGGTAATCACATGGACGCCACGCCCCGTGAGCGCGTTGAGGTAGGTGGGCAGGGTCGCCACCAGCGTTTTACCCTCACCCGTGCGCATTTCCGCGATGCGCCCCTCGTGCAGCACGATGCCACCGAGCATTTGCACGTCGAAGTGGCGCATGTTGAGCGCCCGCTTGGACGCCTCGCGAACAGTAGCGAAGGCCTCGGGCAGGAGATCCTCGAGGCTTTCCCCAGCAGCGTGGCGCTGCTGGTAGGCCAGCGTTTTGGCACGCAACTCCTCATCGCTGAGGGCAGCGAGCTGGGGCTCGTGGGTGTTGATGGTCTCCAGCGTCTTGCGCATCTTCTTTAAAAGACGCTCGTTGCGGGTTCCAAAAACGGCGCGCAGTAGGCGGCGCGGCAGCGAAACTGCGGTATCTGTCATAGCTTCCTCAGGGACAAATCAAGCCCGTAAACGGACACGGAACCAGCGGCCTAACAATCTAGGCGGATAGTGTAGCAGACGAGTTGTGCTGACTATTATGAACGTCCGGCGCAGCGCTCGGCAGAGCGTTACACTGGCGCTCCCAAACGCCGAGCTTGCGCGCCGCCCGCATGAAAACTCCCACTCGAATCAGCGCCATCGTGGCGCAAACCCCAGCACTCAGCCAATTGATAGAACGCGCCCGCGAGCTAGGTGAAATCGATGCTGTCGTGCGCAGTTGGCTACCCGCGCCAATTGGTTCCAAGGTGCGGGTGGCGCTGACCCGCGGAGACACTCTGGTCCTGACGGCGGCGTCTGCGGTGTGGGCAACGCGTCTGCGTTACGAGGCCCCGCAACTGCTGGAACGCGCACGTAGCAGTTTAAATCTGCGCCACATCACGCGGGTGCAGGTGAAGATAGACGCCGGTGAAGAACGTTATTGAGGCCGCTAGCGCCGGCTTAGTTCGCCGGCATCGGTTGCATGAAAGAAATGGGCGCGTCTTCCTCTGCCGTAAAAGTAACGTGCTCCCAAGCGCTGCGCGTGTTCAGTAACTTGCGCAACAGTTGGTTATTTAATTCGTGCCCGGATTTGTGCCCATGGAAAGCACCAATCAGGCTATGGCCCAGTAAATACAGGTCCCCAATAGCGTCGAGAATTTTGTGCTTTACGAATTCGTCTTCGTACCGCAACCCGTCCTCGTTGAGGACTCGATAGTCATCGACCACCACCGCGTTATCTAAGCTGCCACCGAGCGCCAAATTGCGGCCCCGTAGCCACTCCACTTCTCGCATGAAGCCAAAAGTGCGGGCGCGACTCACTTCTTTGAC
>CAIPNE010000379.1 GCA_903866355.1 uncultured Gammaproteobacteria bacterium | reverse complement strand
GGGTTCTTCTGGCGGCTTTCAAAGATGGCCGCCAAGTAATGCTGGGCGTCGAGTTCGATGTCGGCGACTTCACGCAGACGCTGTTCGTCCATGATTTCGTTGCTGGTCGACAGCATGGCCAACGCCCAGCCCTGGAAGCGCGCGAACTCGTTGCGGTCCAAGCCCAATTGCTCGCCGAGAATCATGCCCGGCAGCGGCAGTGCAAAATCTTTAATGAGATCGCATTCGCCACGCTCGATGAATTGATCGATAAGCGTATGCGCCAACGCATCAACCTGCGGCACCAGCGCGCGCACCCGCTGCGCGGTGAACACCCGGTCGACCAGTTTGCGATGCGCTACATGCGTAGGCGGATCTGCCCGGTGCAGCACGTGCACGTGGGCCCAACCCTTCTCGCGCAGCATCTCCTGATAACGGCGCCCGCCTTCCCCTTGCAGGGCTTCCATGGCGAGAATGACGTTTGAATAAGTGACCGGATCGCGGATGACTTTAAGAATGTCGTCGTAGCGCGTGATCACATAAATGCCGGTCTCGGGCATTTGATAAACCGGGCTCTCTGCGTGCAGCTTCGCGTAGAAATCCCAAGGCGAGGCTAGTAGATCGGCATCCAACAGGCTGTAGTCGGCGAGCCCCTTCATGGGGCAACCAGAGGGTTCAGTACTCATTGCGCATCTCCTTGCGTCACGCCATCGGCTTGCCATGCGGGGGTACGCAACACCCGACCCGGCAACGCGCCGGTGCAAACGCCATCAACGAAAGTCACCACGCCGTTGACGATCATGTAACGATAGCCTTCGGATTTTTCGATCAGGCGCTTACCCCCGCCGATGATCGGGTCGAAGTAGGGTCGATCGGGCGTCACTTTAAGCGCCGCTTGATCGTAAACCATGATGTCGGCCGGTAGGCCGCGCTCTAGCGTACCCAAGTGCTCTAGCCCGATCGAGGCCGCCGACATTTTAGACAGGCGGAAATGGGCTTCTTCTAGCGAAAGAATGGCGTCATCCCTGACCATCTTAGACAGCACCACCGTGGCATATTTGCCCATGGATAAAAACTGTCCGTGCGCGCCGCCGTCGGATGCGCCGGGTATCACATAGGGGTTCTTCATGATTTCGCCATTGGCGTAGTCGTCATCGCCCAACTGGTCTTCAATGTAGAAAAAAGTCGCCAGCTCTTCGGCAATCGCCACATCGCAAAAAGCTTCTAACGGGGTCTTGCCCTCGGCACTCGCGATCTCGGTGATATAGCGGCCGGCGTATTGGGGCTGGTTGGTCTCGTAGACTTTCATGCGGTCCCAACGCCCAGACCAAACCCGCACCAGATGGTGGTCTACATCGTGCTGCAATTTCGCCCGGACCTCAGGGTTCTGGAGATTAGCAATGCGTTGCGCCACCGGGCAGGCCAAGGCGGCGTTCCACGCGGGCATATCGTCGAACAGGTTGTACTCGAGCAAATTAAACAACGAACCAATGCGATGCACCGCCGCCAAGCCCAAAATGCGGTTGCCGCGACGGTTGGACTCTTCGATCAAATCGAGGGAATTGCGCCATTTATCCGGAATGTGATTGGAATGAATGATGATGCTGTGGATGACCGGACGACCGCTGGCCGCCGCGTAGCGCTCGAGTAACGCCAGTTCTTCTTCGCCCAGATGCAGGTTGTAGGGCGTGACTTCGCAGGAGCCCACGTTGAACTCACGCGCCACCGATAACAACGCCAGCAGTTCTTCTTCTTGGGCAATGGCACTGGGTAGCAAACTGCCGTCGTGGTCGCGGTCAATCAGGTTATGGTCAGTCGACAAACCCAAGGCGCCGGCACGGTAGCCATCGCGCATCAGCTCTTTCATTTGTTCCAGTTCGGCCGGGGTGAGCTGTGCGCGTTTGGAATCTTCTTCACCCAAGACATAAGCACGCAGCGCTGAGTGAGGAATGTAGGAAGCCACATTCACGCCCAGTCCGTGACGCTCCAGCGACGCCAAATAATCGCGCTGAGAAACCCAGTCCCAACGCATGCCTTCTTTCATCGAGGCGTAAGGAATGGCTTCCACGCGTGTCATGCGCAGCATGGCGCGTTCGCGGTCTTCGGGGCGACAGGGCGCGAACCCAAAACCACACAAGCTCACCACGACACTGGTCACCCCGTGCCAACACGACTGCGAAGCGTAGGGGTCCCAGTTGAGCTGGGCGTCGTAGTGGGTATGCACATCTACCACGCCCGGTGCCACGATGAGGCCAGTGGCGTCGATTTCCTCGCGGCCACGGCCGAGCACGCTGCCGGTTTCCGCAATTTTTCCGTCCCTAATGGCCACATCGCCGATGAACGATGGCACCCGTGTGCCATCTACCACTCGACCACCCCGGATCACGAGATCAAATTCAAACTCTGCAGACATTGGTACTCCCCTATTGAACGACCCTGTAGCGGGTTCTACGGATGAAGGGGCGAGGCTACGACAGTTAAATTCGCGAGGCGCGGCTGGGAATACCTACCGCAATGGTCTGGCGCTACACTGCGTTGGCCGGCCGCTAGGCGACGCTTATTTTGTTGCGTCGCACATTTAAACCAACCGACCGGCACGACCTGCGCGCCACTTGTGATGCTGACCCAACCAAGCACGAGCAAAGACTCCATGGAAGTATTCCCGCTGCACGCCGCGCGTCCAACGCATGGCTTAACTGGCTACGAGTCGGCAATCAATCAGCTTTACGCACCAATGGTGATCGAACCCGAGGTACCCGGCGCGCACTACGAGTGGTCGGTCACCGGCCAGCGCTGCGGCATGCTGGGGATGTCCGCCATTTTTGCGAATGGCGAAATCCGCGCGCGCGTCGCGGAGGCCACGGACCACCCGCCAGCACGGCAAATTATTCTCACTTTTGTCGAGCGCGGTTGTTTTGAATTTATCCAAGCGGGCCGCCACACGGTGTGTCCGGCCAATAGCGTGGTGCTCATGGATGTGGGCGTGCCCCTAGACGCCTACCAGCAGGGGCCGTTGGAAATACTGTCTTTCAGACTGCCAGAAATTTTTTTGCGCCAGCGAATTGCGGGCCTCTCCGGCTTGCTCACCCGCGCACAGTCTGCCCACCAGGGTGCGGCGGCAATTTTGCGCGATCTGATGCACAGCAGTTGGCGCGAGAGCGGGCAATTGGGTCCAGACGAAGGACAAGTGCTGCCGGGAATGTTTGCCTCGCTCATCGATGCGGCGTTCACGCCAGGCAAGCCGGCGCTAGAAAACGACAGCCACATGGCCAGCATTCACCGGCGTCTACAGACGGTGATCGAGGCCGAAGCGCACAACCCTTTTTTATCACCCGCGCTGATTGCCGCACGCTTAGGCATTTCGGTCAGTTATCTTTTCACCGTGGCCCGTCGCTACGGCAAAAGCGTGCGCGAGTCGGTGATTGAGCGACGGCTAGAAGGCTGCCGCAGCCTCCTCATCGACCCCAGCTGGGCACGCCGTTCCATCACGGAAATTGCCTTTCACTGGGGGTTTCAGGACAGCTCGCATTTTAGTCGACGCTTTCGCGAACGCTTTGGGGTGTCACCGCGTGCGTATCGGGTGTTAAACACCTCACGCGGTTACCGGGACGCCCATGGCGAGGCGGGATAACCCGCTATCACGGCGTGGGGCACGACTGCCAGCGGCAACCATGCCCCACTTCACCCGGGTCTTTAGGCTAGCGCCACACTCTCGAAGGCATCGGCGTCGCTGCGCGCGGTCTCAGCGCTGAAAGCATCCATCGACTTCGGCCATTGCGTCACAAAACGGCCACTGGCAGAGCGATAGTAGTACTCGCTGCCACAGTCGGCCTGCCACACATCGACAGCGCGAATTTCTCGCTGAATGTCATCGTTGAAGGCATTCATGACGTCGGGCCGCACATCAATCCACGCGATGCGCTCGGCGGCCATGCGTTTAATCTGGCGCACGATGTAACCAACCTGCTGTTCAATCATGTACAGAATGCAACCCTGATTGGTGTTGGGGCCATAGAGCATAAACAGGTTGGGAAAGCCCGCCGTGGTGATCCCTAAATACGCCTGCGCGCCATCGCTCCACGCATCCTCGAGGCGGCGGGCAGCGCGCCCCACCACATCAATCGCGGCCAAGTATTTAGTGGTTTTGAAACCGGTGGAATACACAATGGTATCGACTTCGCGCAGGGTGCCATCTGCGGTGACAATACCGGTGCTCGTCACCCGTTCGATGTCGTCGGTAATCAGCGCCACATTGGCGCGGTTGAATACCGGATAGTAGACATCCGAAAACAACGGGCGCCGGCAGCCAAACGGGTGGTTTGGTGTCAGCTTGCGGCGGGTTTCCAAATCTTCAACCCCGGCCAAGCGCTCCAGACCAGCACGCTCTATCCCGGCCAGCACTTCTTTGTCGTTGAAAGTGCACAGGGTGTTCCAGGTTTTATAAATATCATCGCGGCTGCGCTGCACAGCACCCGGGTCCTCGCGAAAGCGTTGTAGTTCGGCCGCGTTATAGGGGGTGTTGCCTTTAGGCACTACCCAGTTCGCCGTGCGCTGATAGAGATCCAAACTGCCTACTTTGGGCGCAATTTCCGGCACGAATTGAATCGCGCTGGCGGCAATGCCGATCACACCCACGCGCTGACCGGTGAGGTCGTGGTCGTGGTTCCAACGCGCCGAATGGAACGTCGTGCCTTTGAAATCCTCCATGCCGGGAATCTTTGGCCACACGATTTCGTTGAACATCCCCAGCGCGCTCACCACGAAGCGGGCGTGGATGACGTCCCCTTCTTGGGTCGTCAGCCGCCACTCACCGGTGGTTTCTTGCCAAGCGAGTGCCGCCACCCCAGTGTTAAAACGCATATGCGAACGCAGTTCGTATTTGTCGGCACAGTGATTGAGGTAGTCACGAATTTCCGCATGCCCCGCGAACGGCTGGGTCCAGTGCGGATTGGGCTCGAAGGAAAAAGAATACAGGTGCGATTGCACATCGCATTCGGCGCCCGGATATTGGTTATGCCACCACGTGCCGCCCACACCCGCGGCCTTCTCCAAAATAATGAAATCATCAATCCCGGCCTGTTTCAGTTGGATGGCCATGCACAGCCCACCACCGCCGGCACCGATGATAACGATCTGCTGGTGCTTATTTTCTGGTTGATTCATGACGCCTCTCTCTCTTTTATAATTTCAACCGGATCCAACCTCAGGGGTTGCGACCTTCCCTTGCCAAGGCTTATTCGCCACAGCCCGCGTGCGGGGAGGCTTAAAGCCCTTGTTCGTCTGCCGCTTGTGCCATTTCTACCGACCACCGCGCTTCTTCTTCGCGAAAAAACAAGGCCTCGCGACGGGGCCGCGCCAGCGTCGTCGCCCACGCGGCGTAACTCGCCGACACGGCCTGCAGGCTGCTCAGCAACGGGGCGCGGGCAGCTCGGGGCAAGTCCTGATATTCCGTCGCCGCGATGTAGCGCTGTTCTAGCACGGCGTTCGCCAGTTCCACGCGCGCGTCTTCTCCAAGCTCGGCGCTCAGCGCCACCGCCAACATGGCCTGCCAGTCAGCAAGCGCCACTGCTAATGCGGCCTGCTCATTGGCGCGCACCATGGCGAGCGCTTCAGCTAAGCGCTCGCGGGCCAAACTCACGGCGAGTCTCATGCGCAGCGCGGGATCGCGCGCTGCGGCCACCGAGCGCTGATCCCACCAACGCTCGGCCCCATAAAAAACGTGGTGCGGCGTCAGACCCGGAGCCGGCAACCACTCGATGCCGGCAAATGAGTTGATCAGACCATGGCCGGCACCGGCCAAACTGGCCCAACTGAGCGCACACCAGAATACGCTGAGTCGGCGCATTAGGTCGACGGCACGATGCTGTGCAGCACGGGCACATCCCCGCCCGGATCGGCTTGCACGTCCAACATAAACCGAAACACGCTAGGCGTTCCACCCGGTGCCAGCTGCAAAAAAATGACATAGATCCCGGGACTGGGGAAAGTATGCCGCAGCGGCACAGACGGCCCCGGGTAGACCAACTTTGCCGGCAACGACATCATCTGCAACATCATCGCAGCCGAGTGACCGGCCATCGGCGTGGCCCCGTGCATGCCGGTCATTAACGCGGCCATTTGCGGCGTAAAACTATGGGCGTGGCTAAACGATTCACCATCTATACGCCAAATGGCGGCGTGCACTTCAGCGCCTAGCAGCAGCTGCAGATTGGTCACTGGCACGCCGTGACGGGTGAGCGTGATCACCAGTTCTACCTCATGGCCTGCCAGCGGGCGCTCGGGCGACACGGTCAACTGGGCCTGCACCTCGCCCACGGTGTGCTCGCGGGCTAAATCCACGCT
>CAIPNE010000378.1 GCA_903866355.1 uncultured Gammaproteobacteria bacterium | reverse complement strand
TCGGGTGGCTGCGCGGGCTAGGCTAAATCGCTCGGTTTTGGCGATAATTGAATCTTTTGAGGATCTAGCAGAAATGCAGTGGAAAATTTTGGCCGTTGCGCTGCTGTGCGGCTTGAGCGGCAGTGCGCTGGCAGCTCAGCAGACTATTAATGCGGAGATGATGAGCTTTAGCCCGTTAGTGCTTTATGTGAATCCCGGCGACACCGTGACATTCGAACACATGATTGGCCATAACACCGAGTCCATCGCCGGTATGATTCCGTCTGGAGCCACTGCTTGGGCTTCAAAAATGGGTGAGGACGGTTTTAGCGTCAAGTTAGAACGCCCCGGTGCCTATTTGTATAAATGCGCGCCTCACCTCAGCAGTGGCATGGTCGGTGCGATCGTGGTGGGCGACGGGGCGCCGACCAATCTCACGGCGCTCGAAACCGCTCTGAAGGACATTACGCTCGCCAAACACATCGTGACTCGTCTGCTCAAGAAACTCCGCGAAGATCTGCAAGCGAACGGTCGCTCGGAGTAGCTAAGCCAGCACCACTTATTCTGCGCATGACCTGCCCCTCAATGGGCGATCAAAATTTCGCCCATGCCGCCGGTGCCCGCGTCGCCTATCCAGCGGGTGACGTGGGATAGGCCCGCTAGGCGCGCCCGCCAACGCGGTTTGAGCGTCACGATATGGGCGACCAGTAAAGTCATAAAGGCCAAGTCAAAATCGCCGGCCAAATTAAACGTCGCGCTAGGCGGCTGGCATTTTTGGGCCAGCACGATGGATCCACGGCGCATGCCGCTACCCAAACCCGGACCATGTTCGCCTAAGAGCACAATGCTGCCCGCAATGAGTTGTGCCCCGCAGAGCGGGCCGGTACTACCCCCGACGAGGATGAGTCCGCGCCGCATGCGCTGGCCCACTCGGGCCCCAGCGTGACGCCCGATGATAATGGTGCCGTTATGCATGCCGGTGACGTCCCCGGGCGCGGGCCCACCGATAAAATCCCCCGCGTTGCCCGACACCTCGAGGTGCCCCCCGCGCATCCCTAAACCCACACCATGGCCGGCATGACCGTCTAACAGCAGCCGGCCGCCGCGCATCCGCAGCCCTAATTCAATGCCGCAATGACCGCTCAGCCGTAACACCCCGCTAGCTAGCGCAGCACCCAGACGATGGCATTTGGGCGTGACCCCCTGGACGGTGAGTTCGTCGGTTTGCGTGTCGCCGCTCACGTCAAAAAAATCGCCTAGAGATCGCTGGCGACGCCCCTGTGTGAGCTTGAGATGGCGGACCTGCGCCAAAGTTTTTCCGCCCAGCGTTTGGCCGTTGAGGGCGGCGCAATCCAGATCAAAAACGGGCGGCTCGCGCAGGGTGAGGATGAGCCCGGTCATTGCAGAATTTCTCGCAGCTTGAAATGGAAAGGGCCAAGATTGCCGCCGTAGTTGCCTGCGCTGATCGCCACAATACCGCCCCGGCGACCCCGCGTGCAGGCCGCCTGTACGCCCACGCGGGTGGCCAGCGCGATGGCCGCTGGGGTCAATCCGTCGATCACGATTTCGAGCACTGCGCCGACGTTTGGCGGCAACGCGGAGTCCACCAAGCCGCGCAGGGTAGGGCAGTAGCGGTGGTTGGTAGAGGCGGGCAAGGTTTTGTATTTCGAGCCGACCTTGGATCCGGAGCGCACCACCCCGCCGGGAAACGGCAAGATGATGTCGCGTAGTCGCCGCATTGCCCGCACGGCCAGTTCACTGGCATCGAGTGCCTGCGCTTGCGTCTCAGCTAGGATGAGAAAATTACCGCCGCCCACGGCCTTGGTGACGCGGGTGACGTCTTCGCACAAAAATTCGCCGTCCATCACTGGCACTCGCCAATAGCGTTTTGACCCCAACTGTTTGGAAATTTGGTAGCCATCCCCGAAGTAACGCAACGCTTTGCCTAACGGCAGTGGATCGCCCTCGAGAATGCCGGCAAAACAAGCGCTGGTCGGTGCGGTCAACACACACTGGCTCACGCGATTTCGCAGTTGTTTGGTGAGTTCTTTATTGCTCATCGCAAATAGCAGCACCGCCACACCCGGCCGGCCGTCCGGGGTTTCCGTGCGCTTCAACTGGCGTTCGATCGAGGCTTCGCAACCACAGCCAATGACCGAGGTGGCGAAACCGGTGAGCGCGTTGGCAGCATGGTTAGCCCAGGTGGCATTGTGCGCGGTGAGGATGAGCCGCGTGGCCTTCATGGGGAACGCTTCGGCGAAGGTGTCTTCGATCAATACCCCATTGATTTTCATGCGCTGCGCTGCGTGGGGTGCACGATGAGCCGACCCCGATCCTCGCCTGCAATTTCCTCGGCCGATACCCGTAGATTCTGTGGGCGCACGGTCATGAAGCGCGAGAAATAATCGTTCACGGTGCGTTCGATCGAGCGGTCGTAATCCGCCTTCACCACGTGGGTAGCGCCAGTGGGGGTGTTAATCACGCGGCCATCCAAGACGATCATCTCGCCCGCTTTGAACACATAACGCGGCCGCTGAAACATGGCTTCACGATTGGCTTGGTCGGTATAAATCACCACATCACCACGTGCGCCAACACCCAGATGACCTAGCGTGCTCAGCCCAAGACTTTTAGCTGGCGCCGCCCGGGTGAGGATCGCAATGTCGTAGAGGGTGTATTCGCGGGTCAGTGTGCCCAGGATACTGGCCGCCGCTGCTTCCGGATTGATGCTCGCTAATTTTTCGTTGCGGAAAGAGCGATCCATCAACAGGCGAATCAGGTGCGGGTAGGAGGTAAACGGCGCGCCGTTAGGATGATCCGTCGTGAGGAAGACGCGCCAGGGGTCTTCTGCCAACAGAAATAACTCCAGCCCGATGGCCCATTG
>CAIPNE010000377.1 GCA_903866355.1 uncultured Gammaproteobacteria bacterium | reverse complement strand
CGCTACTGGCGCGCTCAGGCGCTGGCCGTGGTCGTCGAATCCCCCGGGCGTTGGCTCGTATTAATGGCCAACAAGCTGCGCTATCTGCTCAACAACGAGGAGCAGTACAACAACAAGACCTACGCCTTTCAGAAAGCCCGTTCACCGTGGCTGCGAAATAACCCTATTTGCTGGGCCTTGGTGTGGGTAACGGCGGTGGGAGGGGTCCTACTTGGGTGGCGACGCACGGGCGTGCGTGTGGTCCTTATGGCAGCCGGGCTGTGTCTTCCGGGCATTTTAGGATTTTATGTCAGCGATCGTTTTCGCGCCCCACTGGTGCCCTTATTGGCGGTCTTAGCGGGTGGCATTTGCCAATGGCGGCAGGCCAACACGCGCGGGCCGGCGCTCATCGCCGCCGGCGTCGCACTGGTGCTCACGCTGTGGCCGGTCGGCTACGACCCCGCAGAAACCCTCGTCCAAGACCACTTACTACTGGCCAGCAGCGCCTCAGCACTTGGCCTGCATGCCCAAGCCCAGGAACACGCACGCACGGCGATGGCGCTAGCACCACAGCGTCCGGCGGTGACCAGCTTGGGCTGTGTGGTGGATTTCAATGCGTGGTTGGCGGGCGCAAGCGCCCTTGATTGGCCAGCCGGATGTCAGCAAGCCAGCACTTATTCGCTCACTGCCCGCTTGTTAGCCGCCTACGCGCATTGGCGCGCCGGCCAACGCGAGCCGGCCTTAGCCACCTGGCATGCCCTAGCGGCCCGTCCGAGCAGCGCCCAAGCCAGCGCACTCGCCGCGCTGTTTATGGCGCACGATCTAACACCCCCGGAAAGGGCTTTAATGGCGGAGATAGCCCCCGGCAAGGATGGCGTAGTCATCCTCGCGGCGCAGTCTGCAGCCGGAGACCGAGCAGCGGGGATCGTCCTACGCACCACCATTGGCGAGACTGCCGCGGGTCTCGCCGAGGCTGCTGCTGAACGACTCTGGGGCCCCGTGCCGGCGAATTAACCTAGACCACAGGGCCTCGACGACAGGGCGCGCAGATCCGCTAACGATGCAAGGTGGCCAGCGGGCTCGGCTGCTTGGAGAAATACTCGGCCAGCGCTTTGATGTCGCTGTCGGTCAGGGCTAGCGCTTGCACCTGTGCTGCCATGATCACGTTGTTGCGCCGACCATCGCGGTAATGACGCAACGCGGCGGCCAGATAGTCCGCGTGCTGTCCCGCGAGTATGGGATATTCGGGGAGCAGCGGCTTATCACCTTTTTCGCCGTGGCAGGCACCGCAGGCTTGCAGTTTCTGCGCGAGGGCTGCGGGATCGGGGGCGGCAGCTTTCGCGGTTTCTGAATTCTCGTTTGCCATCACCTGACCGGTGAGGCAGGCGGCGAACAGCAGGATAGATACGGACTTGAACATTGATCTGGGTCTCCGAAGCTGGGCGGCGATGGTCTAACGGCTAAGACCGGCGAAGTAGGCCGCGATATTCGCGATGTCTTCGTCGCTGAGAGCCGCGGCGTTGGCGTTCATCGTCTCGTGCTGACGGCCGCCATCGCGGTACGCCTTCAACGCGGACTCCAAATATCCCACGCTCTGACCGCCCACCATGGGTACATGGTAGGTGGGATAAACGTTGAAGTAGCCCTGAATGGCGTGACAGCCCATGCAAGTCTCGGCGGACAGTTTGCCAGCGACTGCGTCGCCCGCAGCCGACGCGTTCAGCGTGACAGTCGTCAAACTGTACGCCAGCAAGCCAATTAACATCTGCTTGGTCATTCACTATTTCCTCAACAGGCAAGGTCGTAGTGGGCTGGATGGCCCACTGGCCTTTGGTCACGGGGTTGCGGCCTAGTCACCGACGATTGCCGAAGCCTTCATCCGCAGTGGCGGCATACTACTAAAAGGCCCCCGCACGAGGGAAGCAATGTCTCGTAGGCGACCTGCGCCGGCACTGCTGGGAAAATCTTACCGCACCGATGCCAGAGCGTTGCGTTGGTTTCTGAAAATGATTATGGTGATTCACCCGACTCCTAATTTTTTTTTAAGGTTTAGCGGGTAATAGCCTGCAGTCATTGGCAAAAATCCGGAGGAGAGGTTGTGGCTAAAAGCAAAACAGATGCACCACCCAAACCGCTGAACCCGCGGTCGGCGGCGCCCACGCAAAAGCCAGCAAGTAAAATCGCGGCCAAGCCAGTCACGGGGAAAACGCCGGCCAAAGCTGCGCCGGCCAAAGCCGCACCGGCCAAAGCCGCGCCGGCCAAAGCCGCGCCAGCCAAAGCCGCGCCAGCCAAAGCCGCGCCAGCCAAAGCCGCGCCAGCCAAAGCCGCGCCGGCCAAAGCCGCGCCAGCCAAAGCTGCCCCAGCCAAAGCTGCCCCAGCCAAAGCTGCCCCAGCCAAAGCTGCCCCAGCCAAAGCTGCGCCGACCAAAGCTGCGCCGACCAAAGCTGCGCCGACCAAAGCTGCGCCGGCCAAAGCTGCGCCGGCCAAAGCTGCGCCAGCCAAAGTTGCGAGCGCTCCGGCGCCGAAGGTGCCAGTAACGCCGCCACCAGCGGCAATTGAGAAATCTAAGATCAAGCCGGACTCGCCGCCTAAGGCCAGTTCAGCCAATCAGGATAAGAACGCGCCGCCGAAGGCGGCAGTAATAACGCCGCCACCAGCGGAAAT
>CAIPNE010000376.1 GCA_903866355.1 uncultured Gammaproteobacteria bacterium | reverse complement strand
GTTACTGGCAGACGGTTCTGGATCACTACCGCTTCCACGAAAACCACCTCAAAGACCAAAAGGGCTATGAGTTCTATGGTCAATTCGCCAGCAAAATTCAAAAAGGTGGCATCGACGCTGCCACCGATTACTTCATGAGTCTGCAAGTTTGGGGAACACCCGAAATGTGCTATCAGACCATCGTCAAAAACGCAGAGCGGATTGGCGCAGAAGCCTTTATTGGGCTGTTCAGCTACGCCGGGATGCCGGCAGCAGAGGCGCAAACCAACTTGCGAACGTTTGCCCAAACCGTGATGCCGCGGCTACAAGCCCGCACAGTCACCGGCAATATCGGCTGGGCCGCCTAAGCGCGCCACTCGCCAAAACCATCCATACCAGAAGGTCATCACATGAAATTTAGTTGTCACGTTCAAACCCGCATTTCTGACTATCGCATCGCCAAAGACCTCGAAGACTGGGGCTACGACGCCTGTTGGTTCCCCGATACCCAAATGATGTGGTCAGACTGTTACGCCACCATGGCGCTGGCCGCGCAATGCACCTCAACCATTAAGATCGGGACTGGAGTCGCGATCACCGGTACCCGCATCGCGCCGACCACGGCGGCCGCCATCGCATCGATCAATGTACTGGCCCCGGGCCGCACCTTCCTCGGCATCGGTACGGGTCACACCGCCATGCGCGTGATGGGCCAAGACCCGATGCCAGTCAAAGAATTTCGCGAATATCTGCGGGTGGTACGCACCATGCTGAAAGGCGAAAACGTCGACTACACCTACCGCGATAGAACGACCGAAATCGCTTGGCAAAACCATGCCAGCGGTGTGCGTAACACGTTTGATCACATTCCGATTTATGTGGCCGCCAACGGCCCCTTAGCACTGCGCGCAGCGGGCGCCTATGGCGATGGGCTCATCTCGATATTCAACGAACAACCCGAGGTCATGAAGGCCAATCTGGATTTGGTCGGCGCGGGCGCCGCGAAAGTGGGCCGAACACTGGATGACAGCTATCACACCACCTCGTTGTGCCATGCGGTGGTGCTGCGTCCTGGCGAAACGCTCAGCACACCGCGGGTCATCGAGGCCGCTGGTTCGTGGGTCGTCACAGCCCTGCACTTCGTTTACGAAGTGTGGCGTTACGTGCAGGACGACAGCGTGATTCCCGGCTACATGAAAAATGTCTGGGAGCAATACCTAGAGCGCGTGCGCAATATCCCGCTGCCCGAACACAAACAGCACCAGTTGCTACACGAAGGGCATTGCAGCTACTACCCCACCGTAGAGCGCGCCCTGCTGACCCCTGAAATGATAGAGGGTACCTGCATCACCGGTGGTCCGTCCGAGGTGGCCGAGAAAATTCGCGCAGCCGAGCGCGCTGGGCTACGGGAAGTCAGCTTGTTACCGCCCATGATGTATTTGCGAGAAATTGCCCGGGAATTCGCCCGCGAGGTCATTCCGCGCATTTAGCGCCGCGCCTAGCCCTCGTTCACGCCGCGCATTTCTGCGTGAACGAGGGACTCACTAACGTGCGTCATCGCACGGACATCGCCAACCTTATCCCGCGGCACCGGGGTGGCGAGCGGCGATCTGGCTGGTGTAGGCTAAGCCCCATGCACCCCACTCCTCTCCTGATCGCCCACCGCGGTGCGAGCGCCTACCGGCCCGAACACACGCTAGCCGCCTATACCCTCGCCATCGACCAGGGTGCGGATTTTATCGAACCCGATTTCGTGGCAACGGCCGATGGCGAACTGATCGCCCGGCACGAAAACGCGCTGGCGATACTGCGTGAAGACCACTCGCTAGACACCACGAGTTCCAGCACCGACGTCCACACCCGCCCCGAATTTGCCGCCCGTCTAACCACCAAGTCGATAGACGGGGTGACGGTGCGGGGCTGGTTCAGTGAAGATTTCACGCTGGCCGAAATTAAAACGCTGCGCGCCACCGAGCTCATTCCGGCCCTAAGGCCGGGCAATTGTGCGTATGACGGCGAGTTTTCCATCCCCACTCTGGCGGAAATCGTGGCACTGGTGCGAGCGAGTGCCGCGCGCACTGGCCGCCCCATCGGCCTCTATCCCGAAACCAAACATCCTACCTACTTCGCCACCGAAGGTCGGCGTTTGACCGGCGAGCCCATTGCTATCGATTTAGGGCTAACGCTGGTCCGCGCGCTGCAGGCGTTAGATTTCACCGACCCCGCGCACATCTTTATCCAATCCTTTGAACCCACCTACCTGCAGATGCTCGCCACCCAACGCTTTCCCGCAGCGGGCTACCAAGTGCCACTCATCCAGCTCATCGAGAGCCAAGGCGCACCCCATGACTGGGCAGCAGCGGGCGATTCTCGCACTTATGCAGACTTAATCACGCCCCGCGGGCTTGCGTTTACGGCGGGTTATGCGGCGGGTGTGGGCGTCCCTAAAGAACTGGTGATAACCCCACAGGGCGAGGTCACGCCGCTGGTGGCCGCGGCCCACGCGGCAGGTTTGGCGGTGTACGTGTGGACCTTCCGACCCGAAAATTATTTTTTGCCAACGGCCTATCAGCACGGGAATTCGCCCGCCGCGAACGGCGATTTGGCCGGAGAACTGGCGCGACACTTAGGCGTCGGGATCGACGGCTTTTTTATCGATAGTCCGGATGTGGGGCAGCAGGTACGCGCCGCGGCGGCTAAGCACAGCGCCTAGGCGGGGCCGTCAACGCGGCGTCCGCCACCATCGGGCGCGGCCCGCGTGGGGCGTCGGCCGGTGCTATCTGCAATCGAAACACGCCCGCAGAAACGTCCGGCGGGGGGTGGCTCGCGACGCATGGCATGGCATGGCATGGCATGGCAGGTCAGGTCAGGTCAGGTCTAACGATATCAAGATCTGCCTGCGCGCAATTGCGGCACCCACGCACCCGCTGGCTAACCCCGGGGCAAGTCGGGGAGCAGGTTCTACTGTCGGTTCTACTCGCGGTTCTACTACCGGGCCACTGCGGCCCACAGGAG
>CAIPNE010000375.1 GCA_903866355.1 uncultured Gammaproteobacteria bacterium | reverse complement strand
CGGCGATGTTTGGCCACAGCCCCCCGGCCTTGGCCGAGGCCTTGAGTGCGCAGGTCGCGCTGGGGTTGTCAGCCATGCTGCCCGCTGCGGCCAGCGCGGAGGTGGGTGAATTGCTGGCCGCAAGGTTTGGGCTCCCACAGTGGCAAATTGCGACCACGGCCTCAGACGCCAATCGTTTTCTGCTGCGCTGGGTGCGGGCCGCCACCGGGCGCAACACCCTCGTGGTGTTTGATGGTTGCTACCACGGGGCGCTGGATGACACCCAGGTAGTCCTCGTGAACGGCCGCACGCAACTCGCACCGGGACTTTTGGGTGCGACTAACGATGTCACCCAGACCACTCGCGTGGTGGAATTTAACGACGAACAAGCGCTCGCCGCCGCGTTAGCGCCAGGCGATGTGGCCGCCGTGCTCTGCGAGCCCGCGCTCACCAATTGCGGCATGGTGTTGCCGACGGCGGGTTTTCTGGCGCAAGTACGGGCGCTCACCCGCGCCCATGGCACGCAGTTAATCATCGATGAGACCCATACCTTGTCGGCGGGGCCGCAGGGTTATGCGCTGGCGGAGGGTCTGATCCCCGATGCACTGGTCGTGGGTAAAGCCATTGCCGGCGGCTTGGCCTGCGCCGTGTACGGTGTCAGCGACGAACTGGCCGCGCGTATGCAATCCGCTTGGAGCCGCGCTGGCGCGGGCCGCACTGGGATTGGCACCACGCTGTCGGGCAACCTGCTGCAAATTGCCGCCCTGCGCTCCACGCTCACCACCCTCATGAGCACTGAAAACTATGCCCACATGGTGGGACTGGCCACGCGCTACGCGGCGCGCTTGCGGCAGGTGCTGGCGGGGCACCCGTTAAGCTGGACCGTGACCCAACTCGGCGCGCGGACGCAATTGCAATTCAGCGCCCGCCCGCCGCGCACCGCCCGTGAGGCGGCTGCCAGTTTCGATGCAGCGCTGGACCGGCTGCTGCAATTGTATCTGCTCAACCGAGGCGTGCTGGTGACGCCGTTCCACAGCATGGCGCTGATGTGTCCCACCACTACGCTTGACGAGGTCGAGGCGCTCGTTGATGGTATTGACGCTTGTCTTACGGAACTGGCAGCTGCCGGCGCGCCCCAGCCACCCGGCGGCTAATCTTGGACTCGCCCAACGCTGCAACGCTGGGTCGGGTGCCTACCGCCCAAACCTTCTCGGAGCCTTTGTATGTTTGATCACCGTGCCCCGCTCGCTGAAGCGCAAGTGTTCCTCGCTCGTAACCCCGACATCCGTCATATCCAGATGCTGCACACGGACAATAATGGTGTTTTGCGCGGCAAATCTTTGCGGCCCGCCGAGCTGCCCGCGCTCTACGAACACGGCCGGCCGCTGCCCAGTTCCAGTGCGGCGCTAACCGTGCACGGTGACGATGTGGAAGGTACGGGCCTGTTGTGGGAAGTGGGGGATATGGACTGCCTGCTGTTCCCGGTGCCCGGTACCTTGGTGCGTTGCCCTTGGTTACCCGGACCCACGGCCCAAGTACTGGTGATGCTGGACCCCGAACTGGGCATGCCTTCTGCGGTGGCCGACCCTAGGCTTGCCGCGCGGCGAGTGGTGGAGCGTTATCGGACGTTGGGGCTGACCCCGGTCATGGCCGTGGAACTCGAGTTTTATCTGCTGCAAGGCGACAGCGCGACCCGTCGGCCACCACTGCCGGTGACCCCCCGGGGGGTGCATCCACATGTGTATTGCCTAGAAGAAATTGAGGCCTTGGCGCCGTTTTTGGACGATCTTTACCGCGCCTGCGACGAACAAGGCCTGCCGGCGGAAAGCGCTATTTCGGAATTTGGTCCGGGCCAATTGGAAATCACGCTGCTCCATCGCACGGACACCCTGCGGGCCCTAGATGAAGCCATCGCGTATCGGCGATTGGTCAAAGGCGTTGCGCAAAAACACGGGTATTTAGCCTGTTTTATGGCGAAACCTTTCGCCAATGCCTCCGGCTCGGGCATGCATCTCCACCTCAGTGTGAACGATGCCGATGGCCAGAATATTTTCGCCTCCGAGGACCCCGCCGGGCCGATGGTGCTGCGCCATGCCATTGGTGGGATGGCCGCAACGGCGGCCGATTTCATGGCGGTGTTTGCGCCTCACGCGAATTCCTACCGGCGCTTTTGCGCTAACAGTTATGCGCCCCTGCGGCCCACTTGGGGCATTAATAATCGCACCGTCGCCTTGCGTATTCCCACCGGTCCGGCCGCCGGCCGTCACGTGGAGCATCGCATTTGCGGTGCGGATGCCAATTGTTATCTGGCCGCCGCAGCCGTCCTCGCGGGCGTGCTGCACGGCATAACCGAGGGTATCGATCCCGGCCCGCCCGTGAGAGGCGATGGCTATCAGGCCAGTGAAGTGGCGCCGTTGCCCGCTTATTGGCCCGACGCCATCGAGCGCTTTGCTGCCTCAACCCTGGCTAAAGAGTATTTAACGCCGCGCATGGTGGAGGTTTTTAGCGCGGTAAAGCGCACCGAATGCCAGCGTTTTTTGAGTGAGGTCACGAGCCAAGACTATGACTGGTATTTGCAAACTGTCTAGCAAGGGCGGCGTGCCGAGGTCCTCGACCACGCTTTGCATGGGCCGCCGGGCCCGCTAAGCGTTACCCGTTGCTTGCGCACGTGGGCAGGCGCTGTTTTGAGGTGAGTCAAAACACCTGTCCAGCGCTGGGATGACCCCCGTGGCGCGCGCTGGGCTCGCCACGGGGATAATCCTCAGGGGGCGATATTCTGCTTGCGCGCCTCGCGGCGGATGTAATGCCGCACGGCTTCGAGATCATCTTTATTGATGTTCTTGAACTGAGGCATGCCCCGCTCGCGTAGCGCGCCATCGAACACAATCGCGTGCAGTGCTTTTTCGTCTAACAGCACCGGTGAAGCGCGCAGATCGGGGGCATAGCCACCGCCGGTGCCGGCCGGCCCATGACACATACCGCAGGACTGACTCCACACATGGCTGCCGCGCTCGGCCAGTTCTGGGTAAACCGTGAACTCGGGCGCGTTGAGTGGCTTGGCGAAAGCCGGCGCTGGCATGGGGGGCAGCACCGCCTTACCGTCGAGCGAAAATATCACCAGACGGCGCGGCTGTGCGCCGTAACTCCAGCCGTGCTGGGCGGCCATCGAACCACCCGTGGCGGTCATCGAACCGCCCCAGCCGACGAGCTGCGCGAGGTACTGCTTGCCATCCACCGTATAGGTTACGGGTGGCGCGGAAATACCCAAGCCCAGAGGCGTTTGCCACAGCACTTTGCCGGTGTCGGCGGCATACGCCGCCAGCACGCCATCGGCCCGCCCCTGAATGACCAGATTGCCTTTGGTGGTCAGCGTGCCGGCATTCCAAACGCCGGGCAGCGGGACTTCCCAACGCAGTTTTTGGGTGACGGGGTCCCAAGCCCGCAGAAACGAGGTGCCCCAGTCGGCCGGCCCATCTTCACGCAAGAAATCCACGCCCGGATCAAACTTGAAGTTCGGCGATTGCCACGCTTTGGGCTTGGTATATTTGTCGCTGAACATCCCGGCCATCTCAATG
>CAIPNE010000374.1 GCA_903866355.1 uncultured Gammaproteobacteria bacterium | reverse complement strand
GTTCGGGCTGCGCCGCATAGCGTTCAGACCATGACCATTCCTGTTGCAGCTGTGCGTCGAAGGTGTAGGAGTATTCCATGCTCTCGACGTCCACGCGGGCACCGGGGTAGCGATTCCAGTACCAGGTGCCACCCACGTCGGTACCGGCTTCAAAAAGCCGTACCGATAGACCCCGCTGTTGGAGACGATGCTGCATGTAGATGCCGGCAAATCCGGCGCCGACGATCACCGCATCGAAATGCTGCTGCGTGGGGGCGGTGGATGACTGTGCTGGGGAACTGCTCATAGAAGACCTCCTTAAAACGCTATCAGGTAGGTGAGCCAATTTTGTAACGGGCCACCCGCGACTTTAAAAAAATACTTTGGCGCCACCCCGCGTTGTTTTTGCCCTGCTGTGCGCAGGCTAACGCGGTGGTGGGACTTCTTAGGCTTAGCCCGGCAAGCCGTTGCCGGCCAGTAAAGCCCTTGAGAGTGGCAGAAACGCGGGGCTTCATTGTTAATGCCCGCACATTGGGTGCGCATGGCGCAGGCGTCGCCGACTCCCCAAAAGTCCTCACGGCGCTCTTTGGCGCAACCCCTTTTGCAGCACTTTTTCGGGCCACCCTCACGGCTTGTTGGGACTGCGAGGGTGGGGTACTGCTCTGCGCTGCCCATCCAACCCAAATGCTTTGGTTAGGGCGGGCGGGCTGAGGCTCAGTGGCCTCTCAGTGCGTGGCCCGGCTGGCCCGCGACGCGCAGGCTAGCCGGGTGGGCGCGTTGACTACGGATTGATTTTGGTAATTTTGGACCCCTGCAAGCCCAGCCCCGCCATGAGGCCCCGTTGCCCAAAAGTGAAGGCAAAAATATCACTGCGGGCGGTCGCGAGCGTTTTGCTCTTAGCCATGCCGGCGTCGACGATGACCACACTGGGGCCAACACCCACGTCGAAACCGCTGCTGGTTTCGAGATCCTTCAGCGCGGAGTCCGTCATAAAAAATAATGCCGACCCGAACGATTGCACGCCAGCCTGCAGACCGTAAGACGCGGCGACAATGTTGTAATAGCCGAGCGTTTTGCCGTGTTTGATCAGCGCGCCATCGCCGTATTCTGCACCTATGACGAAGCCAGCCTTGACGATGTTGGGGAAGACTAGGATGGCTTTCGCGGTCTTGGCGAGATCCCGAGCCACCGGCGCACTGTCATAAAGTTTCAGCAAGGCGGCTTGGGCGTCTCGGTCGAGCCCGGACGCTGATTCTGCCATGGCCGTCTGGCAACCTACGATGGTCATGCCAGAGATTGTTAGCAGGATTGCCGAGGTCATAATGCGGAGGAATTTAATCATGTTGTTTTCTTGATTTACGCTGAGTTTGGCGGCTGATGAGTGTCTGTGTGCATCGCTAGGCTTTAGCGAATTTGATAGCCCCGACCTGCTAAGCAGGTGCGGTAAGCTTGGTCAAAGCGCGCTAGGTTGGCGTTTTGCTGACTCTGAGCTTGCTGTTGCTGTTGCGCTGCCTTTGAGTTCTTAGAACTTTGCGACATCAAGCCCAGCGCCGCGCCGACCCCGGCGCCAATCGCCGCACCTTTGCCAGCGTTACCCGCAATTGCACCACCCGCGGCCCCTAACGCAGCCCCGCCCGCCGCACCCTTGATAGCCCCGCCCTGCGAAGGTGCTGACGCACTGCCGGTTGGTTGAGCTTGCGCGGGGTTAACACCAGTTTGCTGGGTTGCCCATTTTTGGCATTGGAATTGGTCAAAATCTACTTGGTCTTGAGTTTGGCCGGGTTTGGGGTAGACGAAAACGTCGCCTTGCGCGAGGTGCGCGCCGAAACATAGTGCTAATCCGATGACCGTGATGGCCGTCCGCCGATTTGCCATTGTGCAATCTCCATTCTGAAATCTTTGGTTAAGGTGACAATCCCACGCCAACGCGCTTTAAAGCTGCACGTGCCGTCGCCTGCGTCGCCCATGACTCAGCCATTACGGCCTCGGTGAGGCCTGTACGATACCCTCGCGACCGCCTTTGCGGTAGCCCGCCCCACGCGGCGCAACCGCGGGCGTCGCGTGGGCCAGAGTGGCCCTCGTGGGACACCTGTCGGCGGGCGTTGGGCCGACTTGCCGCCGCGCCTCGACAGTACTTCGCCAGTGCTCAACACACGCGGTCTTAGGGGCTCAGTGTTTTTGCAAGGGGATGGCTGTGGGTGCGGGCTGTTGGGCGAAGTGACGTGCCGCGCAGAGCAGCGCCGTGAACTGCAGCAGTGCACAGAAATACATCGGCGCGCCCACCCGCCAGTCCGCGGCGGGGAGGTGGGCGACGGTGGCCATCAGCGGCGCGCCCAAGACGGGCGCCACCACCGCCATGAGGCTGGTAAGCGACGCCACCGCACCCATGGCGTCACCTTGGGTGCGTGCGTCCGCGGCGTTAGAGACGATGCTCTGTAACGAAGCACTGACTGTCCAGCCCAGCAAATTGGCGCCAATGACGACAAACATCACCCAGCCAGAAGTGGCCAGTCCCCAACCCAGATAACCCAGCGCGCTGGAGGCGAGCCCGATGAGCGCGAGCCGCTTGGCGCTAAAACGGCGCAGTAGCGGGGCCAGCAAAAAGCCCTGCACGATGGTCGAGGCCAGTCCCATCGCGAATAATGACCAGCCGTTTTCCATCGGGCCCCAAGCGAAGCGGAACGAGGTGTAGAGCACCCAAGTGGTATACATCACGAACGTCGCAAGGTTGGTCAGCGCGAGCGTCCACACCAGCCTGCCGACACCTTGTAGGCGCTTCAGTCGCCGCAGCGAGGTCAGCGGATTGAGCGCGCTACGCGTGATGATGCGGCGATGCGCGACCGGTAGGGACTCGGGCAGCACAAAAATCCCGTACAGAAGATTGAGCAGTGCGAAGCCACCAGCGACCCAAAAGGGCAGCTGAATGTGGATGTCGCCGAGGATCCCGCCCAGCACTGGGCCTAACATAAAGCCGATCCCGAACATTGCGCCAAGTTGCCCAAAACGTCGCGCCCGTTGGCTCGGTGAGGAGATATCCGCGACATAGGCATTCGCCACCGCCACGTTCGCTTGGAAAGCACCACCTAACATCCGCACCAGGATCAGAATCCAGAGTTTATCGGCCATCGCCATGGCAAAAAAATTGAACCCAAGCCCGCAAAATCCCACCAGCATGACCCGTCGTCGACCATAGCGGTCCGATAGGGCACCGAGGATCGGCGCGCCGATAAAATTGGCGACGCTAAAAGTAAACGCCATCACCCCATACCACAGGGCTTGTTCGGTGGGACTGCTGGTGAATCTCGCCAAGAGCGAGGGGAGTACCGGCACGATGATGCCGATGGAAATCATGTCGATTAGCACCGCGACCATGATGAAGCGCATCGCCGCCGGTCGTACGTGCCCAACCGCGGCGGTGGGTGGGAGCATACTCAAGCGGGCTGCCGGGCCGCGCTTGCCAGCAACTTAGCCTGGGCGGAGGCGCGCCGCGCCGCGCCTGGGACAGCCTCCCCCAAACCCCAGCGCGCGCCGG
>CAIPNE010000373.1 GCA_903866355.1 uncultured Gammaproteobacteria bacterium | reverse complement strand
TGCTGGCCAATACCCCCGAAGGCCAAGAAATCATTGGCGTCTTCGGCGGTGCACCGAAGCATCTGCAGGCTTCGTGGCTCGACCGCTTTGGCGAGCGGGTGCGCTTCATTTTCAAAGAAAATTTTCTCAATCAGGCGCAGGCTCGCAACCTCGCCTTACGCGAGGTCAAAACGCGTTTGGCCGTCGTCATCGATAACGACAATATCACTTACCCGGGTTGGCTTGACGCCTTAATCACCTGCCAGCAGGAAACCGGCGCAGGCATGGTCGTGCCGCTCATTCTGGAAACTCCGCACAGGATTCACACCGCGGGCAACGACTTGTACATCACCTACGAGGCCGGCAAACCCTTCGGTCACAAGGAGCTGCGCTTTCGGGGGAAACAATATGGCGATGGCTGCAATTTGGAACGGCGCGAGACCGACTACGGTGAGCTCCATTGTCTCCTCGTTGAAGTGCTTCCGGCGCTAGAACTTCAGGTTTTCGACGAAAAAATCCTAGAAGTTGGGGAATGCGATTGCGGGCTGGCGTGGAAAAAGGCTGGTCGGAAAATGCTATTCGAACCCAAAGCGGTGGTGCTTTATCAACTTGGCACGACTATCACCGCAGACGATATCGCGCTGTTCTGCTGGCGCTGGGACTTACGCAATGTGCTGGAAGGGTATCGGTATTTCGAGCGCAAATGGGGCTTTGATATCACCGAGCACGGGACCTTCAACAATTTTTTGATGAACTACAACCGCCAACTTGGCTGGCTGCCGCGACGCATCCACACTGAATGGGCACTGTGGGTAGATCGCAGCTTCAATGTCCTTGCTTGGCGTTTCGGGACTATCGGCCGGCTCTGGAATCGGTTCTGGTTTCGCCTGCGGGCGCGGCCAACTGGGTACTACGAGTGGCCTGACTATTCAAAGTAACCCCCCTAAAAACAGTGTGCGCACCAGCGGGCGTCGTGCACCTGTTGCGCTGATTGACCACCGCGTTGCCAGATTGCGGAGACCTCGTTAGCGCGGCGAAAACTCTTAGGAGTCAGGTCTCCCGTTTTGCACTCTGGCTTCATTATTACAAACTCTGAAGATTGAGAAATGGGGGGCGGACCCCATACGCGCTGTACGCTAGTGGGCGTCACTGCATCGATCTTCGCGGCTCCGGGTCACGCCACGTTCACATCACGCGCCGTCAGTACTAAGGCCATCGAACATCACCCGCTCATCGCCGATAAAAGACAAACAGCCCGCGATGTCGATGAACTTCAGTTCATCGGGCTTGATAATTTCGAGGTAGGCCGGATCTTGGAAAGACGCGTTCATGGCCTCACGGCTGTCGTACCAAATTTCCCCGACGCCGTCGTAATCAGGAATATCGCCGAACAAGGAGCCGGTAGCCGCGTGACCCGGCGCCGGATGATATTGAATATATTTGCGCACATGGCGCATAAATTCTGGAATGCTTTTGACCAGCGGGCCGTGTTGCTCGAACCAATATTGGCTGAATTGCTCGCGACTCAAACCCTGCTTGCGTCGCACGAAAACTATCATCGTAATCATAACTTTCCCCTTTGCTGGCGTTATTGCGTGATTGCGCGGATCTCATGATGCGGCCCGGCTTTCGCCCTTGCCACCTTGCAGCGCAGCGCCGCTCGCAATCAGGCCAAGCTCGCCCGCACCAATCCGCACTTCGCGAGCGTCCGCCGAAAACTTGGGTGTGGTCGGTGCCGTGCAAAAACTCGCCGTTGCGCACAGCGTGTGTTTTGGAAGGTCTCTGCTGATCTGGCAAGGCGCCCGGGCCACCTTGTGGATCTGGCGTGTGGTTCTCGCCGTATCAACGAACGCCTAGGAATTACCACAGAGCTCGGCGGCAGAGCGCGGCCGAATAACGGCGAGACGAGGCAGGCGACGGCGCATCATTCGGTGACCGACATCAGCAGGTCCGCCAACGGTTAGGGCTGGGGGGAAATAAAATTCTTCCCATGCCGCTGGCGCAGATTCAGGTTTAGTTTGTATTGCATCAGTCGGTATGATGATGACGGCTATACAACCATCCAGTGGGAGAAAGTCATGCTGAAAATTCAGGGCGGCTGCCTGTGCGGCGCGATTCGCTATCGGTCGGATGCCGAACCATTGATGACGGCTGTTTGCAATTGCAAAAATTGCCAGCGCCAAAGTGGCTCAGCGTTGTCTGTCATTGTCGCGCTCCCTAGAGGCGCACTGATCATGGAAGGCGCAGAGCCGGCTAGCTACCGTGATACGGGTGCTAGTGGTTTAGCGATTATTCGACGCTTTTGTGCCAACTGCGGCTCGCCCATATTGAGCGAACCAGAACGAACCCCAACCAGAGACTGGCTCAAGGCCGGGACACTTGATGACACCTCATGGCTCGAGCCAACGGCTAACTTCTGGTGCGACTCAGAACAACCCTGGCTGCGCGCGCTCGGTGACGTACCCCGCTCAGCACGCAGTCCCACGGCGTAATCCCGCCACGTCGAGCAACCCGGCTTTACTGCGGTCTGCGGTCTGCGGTCTGCGGTCTGCGGTGATAGCGCCCTGGGCTAGCCCAGTTTGCGCAGTCGCTACCTTGTCCTTCCCTTCAACGCCAATCCCGTCGGCTGCAATACGACGGGCGGCGGCCCAGTTGCTTGCAACGCGGCCGGCGACCGCGGCTCTAACCGGTGTGGGTAAAACCCTGGCGGGGCGCCTCCTCGGGGCCGCACCGTTGTCAGCAGCAGCCCCTCACGCGCCGTCACTGGGGCCGTCGCCACGGCGCTGGCAACCGCCGGCCGTCAGTCCCGCGCGCGTTAATCTTGCCTATACTCGCCCCAGCGCCAGCGAGCCCATCGCCACGCGCAAGCCGGCACCACCGACCCGCACGCTTGACGATCTGCTGGCGGCAAGGCTGGCCGCGCCTACTCACTCAAGAGGAATGCCCCATGGCCATAGACTTCACGCTGAGCGCCGAACAACGCAAGTTTCAACTGACTTGCCGCGCCTTTGCGCAAGCGGAATTGCGCGGGGTGGGCGCGGCTATCCGAGACCTGCGCACGCCCGCCGAACGCTTCCAGGCCACGCGCCCGATGTACGCGGCGCTGGTGCGCGCAGGATTTTTGCGGCGCCTGATCCCGCAGCCCTTCGGCGGCGAGGGCGCGGGGCTTATCGATATGGCGATCCTCACCGAAGAGTTCTATGCGGTAGACGCCAATGTCTCGCTGACCCTCCTCGCGACGCTGCTGGGTCTGATGCCGGTATTTCTGGCCGGCACGCCTGCCCAGCAGCAAACATTGCTCGCGCCCTTTCTCAGTACCCACGGGACACCGTTGGCGTCGTTGGCCAATTCTGAACCCGGTGGCAGCGCCAACTATGCCGCGCCGCCACCGGCCGCAGGTGTGCGCACCACGGCCCGCATGGACGGCGATGAGTGGGTGATCAATGGCCGCAAAAAATGGATGAACGGTGCGGGCTGGGACGGACTGGGCGCAGACCTTTTGTGCGTGGTCTGTCGCAGCGACGCCAATGCCCCGCCGGCGCAGGCGATTTCGGTGATCGCGGTGCCCAAACCCGCGCAGGGCTTTGAGCTGCTGCACCTCATCGATACCGTGGGTAACCGCGCCCACCCGGCGCCGGAATTCGCGCTGAACAACGTGCGCGTGCCCTACGACAACGTGTTGGGCGAGGTGGGCGCGGGCCGCAGCATTGTGGACGCGAGCTTCACTGGTACGGCGGCGCTAGTGG
>CAIPNE010000372.1 GCA_903866355.1 uncultured Gammaproteobacteria bacterium | reverse complement strand
TTTACCCGCCAAGGCCTGCGCAGACGCCGGCGGCACCAGATGATCGGCGCGTGCATAAATATTAAGCACCGGCATGGTTATTTGGTCTAGCGCCACACCTTGCCCGCCAACACGCAAACGCCCTTCACACAAAGCGTTGTCGCGGTAAAAGTCGCGCACAAACTCTAAAAGCGCCAAAGCCGCCAAATCGGGGCTGTCGAAAATCCATTTTTCCATCCGAAGGAACGTCGTTAGCGCGGCTGGGTCGGCCATTTGGTCGACTAAACCCACGTATTTCTGGTGCCGCAGGCGATAGGGTTTCAAAGCCAAAAACAGGCTATTGAGCGCATCCCCACTGAGGTTCTGCTCGCCCAAGCGGTTGATATCGACGTGGCGCAGCAAGTGGCTCAGAAGGTCGTCCGGGGTGTGAAAATCGACCGGCGTCACCGTTAGCACCAGATTTCGCACACGGGCAGGGTTGAGGGCGGCATAACACAGCGCAAACGTGCCGCCCTGGCAAATCCCCATCACATTGATCGGCCCGGCAGCGGCCAACCAGGCAACACAGTCCGCCAAATCGCGATTGATGTAGTCGTGCAAACCACGGTCGCGATCGAGCACCGTGGGGTCCTCCCATTCAATCAGGTGGACATCCACACCCTGCGTGAGGAGGGCTCTCACCAACGAGCGATCCGGCTGCAAATCGGCGATCGAGGGACGATTCACCAGCCCGTAGACGATTAACGTTGGCACCGCTTGCACCTCGTCCCGCAGGGGGGTGTAACGGAACAGGCGGGCTTTCCCGCAGCACAACACCAACGTTCGGGCAGAGCCGCCCGGCAACGGATTGGGATCGGGGTTGGTTTGCAAGGCTGTCATCCCGTGAGACACCGAACGCTCCCATGCTCCCAGTTCTTGCTGTAGACCGGCCCAAGTCAGGTCAAGTCGCGGCATCGGCAAGCCCCCGCTCGACAGCCAAACCTAAGCGAACCGTCATCGCCATCACAGCCCGGCTTTCCCGTCTGGCTTGCCCCGCGGCTGGCGGGGCTTCTTTGAGGAGATGACCGGTTGGGGACCAGACGCCACCTTCGGCTGCCGGCGCGCCCCTGCGACACCCGGCGGGCTGCGCGGCCGTGGCCGTGTCGCCACGACTACCGGTGGCACCCGTGAGACAGCCTCTAACGCCGCCACCCGCTGCCCCAGCAACACAAATTCTGCCAGCGTGGGGATTCCCAGCAACGGTGCGGTGCGCTGCGCCCACGCCTGCAGCGTGGCGCGCAGCCCTAAGCTCGCGTTGAGATATTCACCGAAGGTTTGCGCATAACTGGGTAACCGCGCTTGCGCCAGATAGGCCATTTCTAAGTGGTCGATAAACGCCTCATAAAGGCCCCGCAACGAGGCAATGGGCGGCCCGTCGTCTTCGCGTTCGAGACTTGCGCTAAAAGCGACAACGCCAGCCCGCAGAGCCGCCCACTGCGCTAACTGCAACGCCAGTGCCGCCAGCCGCTCTGCCCGCTGTGCTGCCACCAAGGTGGCGTAAGCGTTTTGCCATTCGCGGGTCACACCGAAAGCCGGCCACCGTGGCACCGCGGGCACTTCTCCCGCCGCGACCGCGGCCAGTAGGGCGGCGTCGATGCCTTGGATGAAGCGCTTCAGCAACCTTTGTAGCGCCGGCGTGATAGCGGCGTTGCGGCGCCGCCCCTGCGTCGAGGGTTCCGCGTAGGCAGATAACAACTGCGCGAACAGCCCAAATGAGGTCCACGGCGTGGTACCCGCCACCTCGCTGGCAAATTTTTCCCACAGCGCCCAAGTGGCCTCCTGAGGGAGTTCGCGCCAAAGACTGGCCCACTGCAACCAGTTATCCAGAAATTCCGCCTGCAGGCGCTGCCAGTCCGCTTGGGGTTGCATGGGCCTGCCCGAAGGTTTACTGCGTGTGGCGGTTCGCGAGCAAATCCTCGACCACCGCCGGATCTGCCAGCGTACTGATATCACCCAAATTGTCGATTTCATTGGCAGCGATTTTGCGCAAAATTCGCCGCATGATTTTCCCGGAGCGGGTTTTCGGCAGACCGGGCGCCCACTGGATGATGTCCGGTGCCGCAAGGGCGCCGATTTCTTGGCGCACGTGCGCGATCAATTCTCGGCTAAGCGCAGCATCAGGCACGAGCCCGTGCATCAGGGTGACGTAGGCGTAGACGCCTTGCCCTTTTATCGGGTGCGGATAGCCGACCACCGCCGCTTCCGACACGGCCCGGTGAAGCACGAGCGCACTCTCGATTTCCGCGGTGCCCAAGCGATGCCCCGACACGTTCAGCACGTCGTCGATGCGCCCAGTGATCCAGTAATAACCATCGGCGTCGCGGCGCGCGCCATCGCCCGTAAAATAGGCCCCGGGGAACATGGCAAAGTAAGTTTCTTTAAAGCGCTGATGATCACCATAAACGGTG
>CAIPNE010000371.1 GCA_903866355.1 uncultured Gammaproteobacteria bacterium | reverse complement strand
GCGGCGCGCGGCAACTGGGCTTGCGCAGACCGAGTGGGTTGCGCCGGGCGGCGCTCGCGTGCTCTAGAATGCCCCAAGGCAATCTCCCCGTCGCCAACACCAACGCCTTAAAGCCGCACCGGCTTGCGCCCCATCGGCGCGACCTTATGTTTGCTGCGTCGGCGCGTGAAAGCCCCATCACCCACCATGCCCTTAGCCTTCAGGAGCCACACCACGTGAAGACTGTCGCCCAGCTGCTCGCCGCGCCGTTCGCTACGGTGTCGGCCTTAATAAGCGCTCATGCACGCGAACAGCCCCAGCAGCTCGCGCTCATCGATGGCGGGCGCACGCTGACCTATGCGCAGCTGGATGCCCTGATCGACCGCGCGGCGGCGGCGTTGCAGCGCGATGGCGTGGGCCATCATGGCGTGGTGGCGCTGTGCGCCGCGACCTCCATCGAATACGTCGCGCTCTTTATCGCGACCTTGCGCGTGGGTGCTGCCGCCTGTCCCTTGGCGCCATCCGCCAGCGCCGAGCAACTCGCCGCCATGGTGCGCGATTGCGCAGCCCACGTGCTGTTCCTTGACCAGAGCGTGTCGGCCGCACTAGACACCATCGCGGAAAAACTCGAGGTCCGGCGCATCGCGGTGCCAGACGCCGCCCACCCCTCGTTGGAGTCGTTAGACGCCTGGCTAGCGGAGTCCGGCGCGCAGCCGGCTGAGGTGGATGTCCAGCCCGATCAGCCCTTCAATATTATTTATTCGTCCGGCACTACCGGCACGCCCAAGGGCATTGTCCAGCCCCACCTCATGCGCTGGGGTCATGTGCGCCGCGCCGCGACGCTCGGCTACGGGCCGCAGTCCATCACCATCGTGTCAACGCCGCTGTATTCCAACACCACGTTGGTCAGCCTCATTCCCACGCTCGTGTTTGGTGGGACGGCGGTGCTGATGGGGAAGTTCGAGGCCCGTGCCTTCCTCGAGCAGGCGCAGCTGCATCGCGCCACACATGCCATGTTGGTGCCGGTGCAATACCGGCGCTTAATGGATCTGCCCGCTTTCGACACCTTCGATCTGTCTTCCTTCCAAATGAAAACCTGCACCTCCGCGCCGTTTGCGGCGGATTTAAAAGCGGACATTCTGCGCCGCTGGCCCGGCGGCCTCGTGGAGATGTACGGCATGACCGAAGGCGGCGGCTCTTGTTTGCTGCGCGCCCATGAATTTCCGCACAAGCTCCACACCGTAGGGCAGCCGGCCCCGGGTCACGACATCCGGATCATCAACGAAGCAGGCATTGAATTAACCCGCGGAGAGTCCGGCGAAATCGTCGGCCGATCGGGTTCGATGATGAAGGGCTATCACAATCAGCCGCAAAAAACCGCCGAAGCGGAGTGGCATAACGCGCAAGGTGAACGATTCATTCGTACCGGTGACAGGGGCTGTTTCGATGAGGCTGGCTTTCTGATTCTCGGCGACCGCCTAAAAGACCTCATCATCAGCGGTGGATTTAATATTTATCCTAGCGACTTGGAGGCCGAACTGGCCCAGCACGCGGCGGTAGCAGAATCTGCCGTTGTGGGCATCGCGTCGCGCGAATGGGGCGAAACCCCGGTGGCCTACGTGGTGCTGCGCCCCGGACAAACAATCGACAGCGAGGACCTACGGCTCTGGGTCAATGCGCGAGTAGGAAAAACTCAGCGCTTGAGCTGCCTCTACATTGTGCCCAGCTTGCCACGTTCCGCCATTGGCAAAGTCCTGAAGCGCCAGCTGCGCGAGGAACACCAGCCGGCTGGTTAATCGCGCGCGGCTGCGGTAGCGAAGGGTATTCGCCATCGCGCGCGCCAGTTCTTGAAGCGACTGCGCTAAACAACCAGCGCACGTAGCGCGGCCTCGTGGCGCGCCGGGATAGGGCCCGAGCAGGGCTCCAAGCAGGCTGTGCGCTGAGGCTTTCTAGCGAGGACCGCAAGACCTGCCCCGACACCCTATCTCGCCGCCCTCAGGCGGCTTTGATTCAAGCAAAAAATCTTGATTTCCACTGGCCACGCTCGCCAGCCATCGTTGTGCTAAGTTCAACGCTCAGCATTACCCGAGGTGACCCTACGATGTCGCACGAAAATCTTCCTTTGGAGCGGGTGCGTGAACAATTCACGCGGCAAGCAGAAGCCTACGCACGCATGCAACAGGCATGCGACGAAGTAGCGTTTCGCAAGCTGGTAGATTTCGCCGACGCGACTCCCGCGCAGACCGTGCTGGATGTCGCTTGTGGGCCGGGTTTCCTCACCATGGTCTTTGCGGCCCATTGCGCCACCGTGACCGGCTTCGATGCCACGGACCGTTTCCTCATGCTCGCGCGCGCCGAGAGCGAGCGCCGCGGCCTGCATAACGTGTGTTTTGACTCGGGCGACGCGGAACTGCTGCCCTACGCTGACCATCAATTTGATCTCACCGTGTGTCGTGCGGCATTTCATCACCTGCGGGATCCCGCGCGCGTACTAGCGCAAATGAAACGCGTGACCAAACCGCGGGGCCATCTGTTGATCCTCGACATGGTGGCGTCGCCCGATGTGCAAAAGGCGGATTATCACAATCGCATTGAACGCCTCTGCGACCCCAGCCATGTACGCGCTTTGTCCGAAACCGAATTCGACGCGCTCTATCACGCCGCAGGGTTGGTGCTTGAGAAGCGATTCGCCTCGGAAATTCGTTACGCCAATCTGGCGCAATGGCTAGACCATGGCAGCCCCCCAGAGCAGGCCACTCGCGAGATCTATGCGCTGATGGAAGCCTCGCTGGTCACCGATTTCTGTGGACTCCAAGTGCGCAAAGAGGCCGGCGAATTGTGCTTTAGCCACAGCATTCTGGCTGACCTGGTGAGCGTGCCAGCTGCGATAGATTGATCATCCACGGTGGATGATCAACCTGAACGAAGCGCAAGTACGAACCGTGGCGCAGGTCCGCGAAGTGTTGGCGGGCACCCCCCACTGATTGGAGAGGCAAGCGGTAGCCGAGGAGGCGGGCTGAGCGGGACCTGTCACAGCGACCCCTACCACCTAGGCTTACACCAACCAGCCTCGTGCAACTATCTCCCTTGCGATGGACGCAGACAGCACGCAGGTGAATTGCCAGGCAAGAAGCGGAGTGTGACGCCCGGGCTGGTGTTATAGATTAGCGGCGTAGGGATATTGGGTCCGACAGTTTTAAGGGAGCACCGTCACAATGGCCGCCACGATGACAACTGCAAACCGCGTGAATTTTATGCCCAAGCATGACGCCGCCGAAAACCCGAAAACGGGAACGGCTCAGGCCTACGCCAGCGACTCCGCCAAGTGGCAGGCGCTGCGTATTCGCGATGTGAACGCCGACGGGCATTTTTACTACTCCGTCAAAACCACCGGCGTGTACTGCCTGCCTTCCTGCGCGGCGCGGCCGGCGCGGGCGGAGAACGTGGCATTTCATGCCTCGCCCACCGCCGCCACACAAGCGGGTTTTCGTCCCTGCAAGCGCTGTCGTCCCGATCTGCCACCACGTGCCGAACGCGAGGCAGCGATGGTCGCTGGCGCGTGCCGCAGCATGGAGTCTGCGGAGACCGCACCCACGCTGACGGATCTGGCGCAGCAGGCGGGTGTGAGCGCGCATCACTTTCACCGTCTGTTCAAACGATTGACCGGTGTCACGCCCAAGGCTTACGCGCTCGCGCAGCGGCAAACTCGCGTGCAAGAGCAACTGCGGGTGGGCGGGCCGGTCACCGCGGCGATGTTCAATGCAGGCTTCAATTCCTCTGGACGGTTTTACGAATCGGCGCCGGGCATGCTGGGCATGACACCACGCAGGTGGCAGGCAGGAGGTGATGGCGAAGTTATTTGGGCGGCCATTAGTGACTGCACGCTGGGCCGCGTGCTGGTTGCGGGCACGGCGCGCGGCGTGTGCGCCATCGCGCTGGGCGATGACGATGTGCAACTGATGACGGAATTGGCGGCACGTTTTCCCAAGGCGAAAGTCCTGGCACCCGAACCCAGTTTTAGCGAGTGGGTGGCGCAGGTCGTGCATTTCGTGGACAACCCGGCGAGGGGATTTTCGCTGCCGCTAGACATCCGCGGCACCGCGTTTCAGCGCCGTGTCTGGGAAGCGCTGCGCGAGATCCCCGCAGGACAAACAGCCAGCTATAGCGAGCTCGCGGGCCGACTGGGCCAGCCACGTGCAGTGCGTGCGGTGGCCGGCGCGTGCGCGGCCAATGCGCTGGCGGTGGCCATCCCCTGCCACCGCGTGATTGCCGCCGATGGAAAACTGACGGGTTACCGCTGGGGCATCGCGCGCAAACAACAATTGCTGGATAACGAGCGCGGCAAGGGGGAGGTTTGAGTTTGCAACCGCCCAGCGCGCCCACGCCCAACCTAGCGGCAAGCGGCCACGCTAGCGAGGCGCTAGCAACGCGCATTGCCACCTTGGACTGGGCGCGCGTGGAAGAAAATCTCAACGCCCATGGCTACGCCACCACGGGGCCGCTATTGTCGCAACAAGAATGCCGCGCGCTGTCCGTGGGCTATGCACAGCAAGAACAATTTCGCAGCCGGGTGGTGATGGCGCGCTACGGCTTTGGTCGCGGTGAATACCGCTATTACGCGTACCCTTTGCCCGAACCCATCGCCACCTTACGCCACGCCCTGTACCCACCACTGGCCGGGATCGCTAATCGCTGGGAAACCGCGCTAGGGCGTGCCGGCAATTATCCGCTGGCGCACACAGATTATCTCGCAGGCTGCCACGCGGCCGGACAAAACCGGCCAACGCCGCTGCTGCTGAAATATGTCGAGGGGGACTACAACTGCCTGCATCAGGATATTTATGGCGAGCTGTTATTCCCGCTGCAAGCGACCTTGCTGCTCAGTGCGCCAACGGCGGAATTCTCGGGTGGTGAATTTGTCATGACCGAACAACGGCCGCGCAAGCAGTCGCGCGTCGAAGTGGTGCCGCTGGTGCAAGGTGAGGCCGTGATCTTCGCGGTCAATCAGCGTCCGGTTAACGGCTTACGCGGCGTCTCCCGCGTGACCTTGCGCCACGGGGTGAGCCGCCTGCGCAGCGGGCAGCGTTTTGCGCTCGGCGTCATATTTCACGATGCGAAATGAGCAAGCCACGCACTGCCGCTACCCTCACTAGCCTAGGTGCAACCGGCGACCTCTTTGCCGGCATGGAAGAACTGCGGCCCGCGCGTGCAGCGCTGGGTGAGGACGCGTTGCTGTTACGCGCCTTTGCCATTGCAGAGGCAGCGGCCCTAGTGAGCGCGCTCCACGCGATTAGCGAGGCAGCGCCCTTTCGCCAGATGGTGACGCCCGGCGGACAAACCATGTCGGTGGCCCTGACCAACTGCGGCGCGGCAGGCTGGGTATCGGACCGACGCGGTTACCGTTATCAGGCGCTAGATCCGGCCACGGGGAAACCGTGGCCGGCCATGCCGAGCACTTTTTCGATGCTGGCCACGCGCGCGGCTGCCGAGGCAGGTTTCGCGGGGTTCACCCCCGACGCCTGCCTCATCAACCGCTATGCGCCGGGGACGCGGCTCAGCCTGCATCAAGACCGCAACGAGCGTGACTTCAGTCAGCCGATCGTGTCGGTATCGCTGGGTTTGCCGGCAACATTCCTCTTTGGTGGTGCCACGCGCAGCGACCGGCCAACGCGCTTTCTGCTGGAGAATGGCGACGTCGCGGTGTGGGGCGGCGCCTCGCGCCTCGCGTTCCACGGCATCGCGCCGCTCGTTGCCGGAGAGCATCCCCTCACTGGCGAGTGCCGCATCAACCTCACCTTCCGGCATGCGCTGTAGCGCTGGTTCCTGCGGCGTTGTGCTGGGTTTAAAAACCCGGACGAGGCTGCTGGCGGTTACAGCGGCGGGGCACCACCAGCGCGCGGGATGGTTGAGGACAATTGCATAACCAAACCCACCGCGGATCACGCACCAGGTCAACCGCGTGACGTTGCGTGGCGTTACCAAAACGCCACAACCACGCCAAACCAAAAATCACCTCAAGGTCGGCTTTGCCTCGTGCAGTTTGGGACACCCCAACGATTGGGCAAGCGACGGACCATCCGCTGCCGTATTGGCCAGCAAACAGGCCCGTTGCAGGGCCAGATACCGTCAAACAGACCTTTATCTGCCCACGGTTTTCACTCAACGCCAATACCCGCTAGAAAACCGCATGAGCGGCTGGGTTTTTAACTTGAAAAAACTGGGCAACAAGGATGGCCGCCGGACACGGCGGCCACAGGGGAATTGGTGGCTACGGGTGGACTCGAACCACCGACCTCAGCATTATGAGTGCCGCGCTCTAACCAGCTGAGCTACGTAGCCTTTGTGCCTCAAAGCGCCAGCCTCGCCGTGGCGAGGAACGGGCCAACACAGGCGCTGACGGGGTTGGACTGCGACCCCGAATAGCGTTGTTGAGCATTCGTCGCGAACACTCATTTGCCCACGCATTTGAGCCGAGCGATTCTCCCGGCTCACTCCCGGTGTGTCAAGACTGACTAAAACATATCTGCGCCGCGTGTTCAGCCTACTGCCACAGGGCACCATCCTCTGCGAAG
>CAIPNE010000370.1 GCA_903866355.1 uncultured Gammaproteobacteria bacterium | reverse complement strand
TCTTGAGGATAGCGTGGCGCCTGAGCATAAGTTGGCCGCCCGTGCTACCGCGCAACGTGCGCTGCGGGAGGTGCAGTGGCGGGACAAACGCGTCTTGGTGCGTACTAATGGGCTGGATACTGCGTGGGGCTTCCGGGATATCGAACAACTGGCTACCCACTGCCACCGTCTGGACGGCATTTTGGTGCCGAAGGTGGGTTCGGTCGCGGAAATCCAGTTTGTGGAAACCTTGCTGGATGCCCTCGACGCAGAGCGGCCACCGGAGCGCCCGCTGGAGTTGCACATCCTCATCGAAACAGCCATTGGTTTGGCACGGGTAGAAGCCATTTTAGAGGCCTCGCGCCGCTTGGTGTCGGTGTCTTTTGGCGTGGGCGATTATTCTCTGAGCATCGGCGGACAAGACCGCTCCGTGGGCGGTGCAAACAAGGATTACGTGGTGCTCAGCGATGCGTCCGGCGAGGGCGTGCGCGCCACCCACTGGAACGACCAATGGCACTACGCTTTGGCACGGGTGACCAATGCCTGTCACGCCTTTGGGGTAATGCCGATCGACGGCCCGTTTGGTAATTTTGCCGATACGCAGGGTTTTTCGGCCGCCGCCGGGCGGGCGCGGATCCTTGGGTGCGAGGGTAAGTGGGCCATCCATCCCACGCAAATTGCGCTGGCCAATCTCGCCTACACACCGACCCCCGAGGAAGTGACTTGGGCACACGCGGTAAACGTCGCCCTCGATGCCGCCCAACGGCAGGGGCAGGGGGCGGTGGCCCTGCACGGTCAATTATTGGATGTCGCGCACCGTAAAATCGCCGAGCGGGTGTTGGCGCGCGCGGCCACCAACGCAGGGGATTCCGAACATGGCAACTGACACACCGTTGCCTCTGCAAGGGGTGCGCGTGTTGGATGTGGCCACGATGCTCGCGGCCCCTTTTTGCGCCTGCATCTTGGGTGATTTTGGCGCCGAGGTGATAAAAATAGAAATGCCCGGTACTGGGGATCCGTTTAGGCAATTTGGCACGATGACCGCAACGGGATCGTCGCTCAATTGGCTCAATGATGATCGCAATAAGAAATCCATCACGCTGGATTTGCGGAAGCCTGAAGGGGCCGCGATCCTCAAGCGGTTGGTCGTTGATTGCGACATCATGGTGGAGAACTTTCGCCCCGGCACGCTCGCAGGCTGGGGCGTTGGTTATGCCGCGCTTAAGGCCATCAAGGACGATCTTATTCTGGTGCAGATCTCCGCGTATGGGCAGGACGGGCCGTATCGCGATCGCCCCGGTTTTGCCCGCATTGCCCACGCGTTTTCAGGGCTTGCGCATCTCGCCGGCGAAGCCGGCCAACGGCCCGTGATGCCGGGTTCTACGTCCTTGGCCGATTATATTTCGGGGTTGTACGGGGCTTTGGGTGCGCTGTTGGCCTACACCGCACGCAGCCGATTTGGCATCGGGCAAACGGTGGATGTTGCGCTCTACGAGGGGATTTTTCGCATGCTCGACGAACTCGTGCCGGCCTACGCAAAGACGGGGTTTGTGCGCGAACGAATGGGGCCCGACACCGTGAATGTCGTACCGCACAGCCACTACGAAACCCGCGACGGCAAGTGGGTGGCGCTCGCCTGTTCTACTGACAAAATGTTTGTGCGGCTGACGCGCGTGATGGGTCGCCCTGATTTATTGGCCGCAGATTGTTTTGCCAGCATGGCGCAGCGCCTGGCACAGCGTGACGAAGTGAATCGCATCGTGGCGGAGTGGATAGGGGGACGAACTCGCCAAGAGGTCGTCGAGCTCTGTCTGGCGGGCGAAGTGCCGTTGGGGCCTATCAATAGCGTCGCGGATATTTTTGCGGATGAGCACTTTAAGGCGCGTCAAAATTTGCTCACCGCGCACGACCCGCGTGAAGGGGATGTGGTGATTCCTAATGTGATCCCACGCTTGTCGCAGACCCCGGGAGAGTTCCGGTGGTTGGGACCGGATCTGGGGCAGCACAACGATGAGATTTATCGCGGACGGCTAAACATGTCGACCGAAGAACTGGCGGCG
>CAIPNE010000369.1 GCA_903866355.1 uncultured Gammaproteobacteria bacterium | reverse complement strand
TCACCAGGGCACGGCAAGTCCCGGGCGTTAGCTTGCTAGCGTGTGACCCGTAGCGCGGGCGCGCGCCTGCGGGTCGCAAAGTGAGTCCATGCCGAAAAACTTGAATGCCCCCGGCGCGACCATTACTGCGCCCCTTGCGCGGCCGCCCGCAGCAAGCGGCGAAGCAGCGCCGTCGGGCGCGCGTTACCGTCTAGGTACCAGCCCGCAGGTGCTGCGCCAATTCTCGTAGATTTGCCGCGCCAGCGCGTTAAAACGGCCGGCATGGGTCTGACTCGCACGCTCCAGCGCACCGGCACCGCCGACGCCAAGGCTATGCTCGAGGGCCAAATGATAAGCCGGGATGGCAGCCCAGTCGCTCACCGTGTTGGGGGTTATCTCGACATGGAACTGCATCGAGAAGGCCCGCTGGCCAAAGCTCATGGCTTGCACCGCACAGCGTGGCGAACTGGCCAAACAAGCGGCGCCGCGCGGCAGTTGGGTAACCTCTGCCGAATGCCACTGTAGGACCTCAAAATCTGCCTCGGTACCGGTGAAATAGGGACTCGCATCACCCGCCGCCGTGCGCCGCACCGGGAGTATTCCCACTTCGGGTTCGCGCGCTAAACCCACGGCACCACCCAACGCGGCCGCGAGCAACTGGTGACCCAAGCAAAAGCCTAAAAAAGGCAGATTTTGGTCGATCACGGCGGTCCGAATCGCCGCCATTTCTGGCACGAGCCAGGGATACGCATCCACCTGCCAGACATCCATCGGCCCGCCCATCACCCACAGCGCGGCATAACCGTCCAGCGCTGGAATGGGCGCGCCTTCGTCGAGTTCTACCGGCACATACTCAAAACCATCCGCGGCCAAAAAATCGCGGAACACCCCGGGGTGTTCGACCGCCAAATGCTGGAACACCAGCACGCGGGGTGCAGTTAAAGGCATCATCACCTCCCCAATAAAATCGATTGCCGTGGCCATTTAAGCGCGGCGTCATCACGGCAGGTTGCGCGCCCTACCAAGCCCGCCCCATGGCAAATTTACTCGGCGGAGAAGCCCCCACCAAAAGTGCCCATCGCCCGCACCCGCACGTCGGGCGGATCCTCGGGACTGCCTGCCCGTGTCACCTCCGCCAGCACCCTTAAATAGCCCGCGCTGAGCGTTAAACGCGCGCCATAACCGTTGGCTTTCAGGAAGGCATGCGCCAAGGGTAGTCGATAGCAAGGCACCCACATCAGCAAATGATGCTCCAAGTGGTAGTTCACCCAGTACGGTGCCACCAGCGCGCGCGCCAGCCAATTCGCCCGCGTCGTCCGCGCATTGCCAAAGGGGTCGTGAGCGTCGGGGACCACCGCGTGTTCGGCAATATTACGTAGGCGCAAAACCAGCTGCTGCCAAGTCAGCAGTGGCAGCAACCACAACCACAGATAGGCGGCCCCCTGCCCCATCAGCAACAGGGCCAACGCCAGCGCGGCATTGGTGAGGCATTGCGGACCCAGCGCGCGCCAAAATCCGGCGGCCCGCTGGCGGTATGCAGTGCCCGGGGTACCAAGGGCCGCACGGCACTGTGCGCGGCGTTGCGCGAAGCCGGTTTGTCCGGAGACATCACGCCAGCATTTACGCCACAGACTGCGTCGGGTAATGGGATAGTGGCTCGTCAGTCCTCTATCTGGGTCCTCGGCTTGCCCGGTGTGAGCGTGGTGGCGCAAGTGATAAGCGCGGTAGGTTCTGGTATCGGCGAAGGTCGGCCAAGCACAGCCCAACTGCCCCAACAGTTGGTTGAGCCATGGGCTGCGCGCCAGCAAACCGTGCGCTGCATCGTGCATCAGAATGAGCAAACCCAGCTGGCGGCTGCCGATGACCACCCCTGCCAGCAGCCAGACCACCGGCGTGGGATAGCGCGCCGCTAGCCACAGGCTGGCACCCACCACGCCCCAGGCATGCGCCACCAGGGCAAGTCCGCGCCAATTCGAACGCGGGCGTAGCGCCTGCAACTGTGCAGGGGTAAACAGGCTGGCCGCGGGCGGCGCGCTTTTCATACGCTAGCCACCGGGAGTTGCGGCCGTACCGGCCCCAAGCAGCGTGTCCGGCGCCGGCGGCTGGGCCGCCAACCATCGCGCCAAGCTATCGGGCGCGGCCGCCCACCAAGCCACCGAAGTCCAGACCAAACGCACGAGAATGGGTTCATCGCGAAACAAGGGCGTGGTCTGGTACTGGGGATATTTGTCGAGCAACGCCGCCACCGCCGCGGTCCAATCTGCGTGCTCGCCCACAATCACCTGCGCGTCACAGCGCAAACGCAACCACCACAGGGTGGACCAGTCTGCGTGGTAATGGTCCAACACCAGCATGACGCGCGGCGCGCGTTCCAAGCGCGCCAAGCGGCCTAGCGTCGCCCCGCCCCGCTTGCGCTTGCCGTCGATGGGCGACCACAGCGCGCCGGCCGCGCGGGCAAACACGATGGGCAACGCTGCGGGCTCATCGTCTAGTTCGCGCAAAGCCAGCCGCGCCACGGGCATGCGGTCGAGGATCGCGGTGAGCGTGAGTTCTGGCAGCGGCTGCATGGCTAACTCCCCGCGTTGGCGTTCAGAGCGAAATTTCGCGTTCCTTGGTGATCACGAAATCCAGCGGTTCCACCACAAAATTAGGCTCATCTGCCCGGGTTTGCGCATACGCTGGGGTGTGAGCCGAGGCGCGCATGGCATCGGTATCGGTGAACCACGTCAGCGCCACACCGTCCAACACCGGCTGCCGGTTATTGCGATAGGCCGATAAGCGCGTGTGGCTTTGGACGTAGCGCAACACTTGCGGGATGGTTTTGGCCAGCGGGCCGTGGACCATTTCCCAATGCTGGTGAAACGCCTCTGGGGTGAGATCGGGACGGCGGTGTACCAGTTCGATGTTTTTCACACCCTCTGCCGGTGCGGCCCCGTCTTTAATGATGACGTCTTCCGTGACGATTTCCCGCCGCGTGGCCGCGTCGAGGAAACGTGTTTCATCCGCCAACACGGCGGCCAACTGAGGAGAGTCGGCCACTTCACGCAACGCCTCGGTGTCATCGAACCACAGCTCGGCCATGCCGTCGATGGCGGGGGTGCGATTGCGATACCCCGACGCCAACGTCTGCGACTGCACATAGCGACGCAAGCCCGGCAACTGGGCCACCAGACGCGCATGCGGGCCCTGCCAATGCGCGCCAAATTGCGCCACCGTTAGGTCTGGCCGACGACAAAAAATCACGACGAGTTTGATCATGGTCTATCCGCTGTTACAGGGCGTTGGCGAGGGCATCGCGAAAATCTGGATGCGCAATAGCAATCAGCGCATCTGCGCGCGCGAATAAGTCTTTGCCGCGTAAGTGCGCGGCACCGAACTCCGTCACCACGCAATCCACCGCGAAGCGCGGCGTGGTCACCGGCGCGCCGGCAGCGAGCTTGGGCACGATCTTAGAATGCTTGCCATCTTCGGTGGTCGACGGCAAGGCAATGATAGACACCCCACCGGCTGACTGGGTGGCCGCTTCCACATAATCCATGCTGCCGCCCACGCCGCTGATTTGGAGAGGGCCGAGGGTCTCGCCGTTGCTTTGCCCCTGCAGGTCAATTTCCACCGCCGAGTTTACCGACACAAAACGCGGGAGCGCGGCCAAGCTCGCCACATCGTGGGTCACCCGGGTGGTCGCCATTTCGATGCGCGGCGTAGCACCACAGAACGCATAAAAATCGGCGTCGCCGGCTAATTCGCCCACGATGATCCGGGGCGAATGGCGGGCCTTGGAGAGAAAATCCTGGAGCGCCCCAGTGAGTAATCCGGAACAAAGATTAATGCCGCGTTTGTCGGCTAGCCGACCCAGCACGCGATCGGGCACCGCACCGATGCCTAACTGCAACCAAGCATTATCGGGGATCAGGTCCAGCACATGCTCGACGATGCGTTGGTCACGCGCCTGCGCGGGCGGCGTGTGATAGGTGCACAGCGAGGTTTCCGAGTGCGTCGCAAACGTAATTTGCGATAAAGGAATGCGCCCGGCACCGGCGGTCACCGGCATATTGGGGTTCATCTCGGCGATGACGATTTTGGCACTGGCAATGAAATCTGGGAACGCACCCACCGAAATGCCCAGGCTAACCTCGCCTTGGGCGGTGGGCAGGGAAGTCTGTATCACCACCACATCGGGCTTAATCTGCCCATCGCGATGGATCACGCGGGTGAGATCGGCCAGTCGCAACGGCACGAACCCCAGTTTGCGACGATCGTTTTCGGCAAACAGCGTGCGCAGCCGCGCCGACGCCTGCCAAGTCACAAACCGAAAGTTGGTGCCCAAACCGCGTTCTAAATAAGCGTAGCGTCCAAAACTGAAGCCCGCACAAACCGTGAGATGGCGAAAGCGATCCACCCCGGCGCTGAACGCTGCGTAAAAATCACGCGGCTCGGCACAACCACCAGGGAAGATTACCGTGGCCCCATCGGGAATGGCGGCAACCGCCTCGCTAGCCGTCACGCGTTGCATACAGCGCCCTGCTTATTCATCCATCCGGCGACCCAAAAAGACTGCATAAAATCGTCCTGTGCGTTAATGAACTGCTAGCGGCCGACGATAACCGATTGCCCTGAACCGCGCAGCTATTCGTCAGCGAGCCTGCTCGCTAGACTCTAGTCCCGTTCTGTTGGAACCCACTCACATGTTTATCCGGCGCTGCCTCCTTCTGAGTTTGGTCACCCTGCTAACCAGCGTGCCGGCACTTGCCGCCCTCCCGGAATTGAGCGGGCAATGGAGTTTGTTGCCCGATGAAAGCGACGACCCTGCCGCTGCGCTCAAGGGTTTGGCCGTGATCCGCCGCATGCCGCGCGCGCAGGTCGATCAGACCGGTGCCGGGCCCGGTCAAAGTACGCAAGAGCGCTATTGGGAACAGCAAGACATGATGGCTGAGCGGCGCGCGTTTAAAGCCGTGGCAGACGTCGGCGCCATCCAACGGCTGTTGGACGCCACCAAATTGACTATCGCCCAGCAGGGCGACACGGTGAGCATCGACTACGACGCCAAGCTCGCGCGCAGCTTCAAACCGACCGAAGGCGGCCCGAGCTACTCCGCGAAAGGCACGGAATACACCACCGACTCCATCGGCGAGGGGCTGTCGTACTATCGCGATGGGAAGCTGGTGGTAGAAACCATACTCGCGCCGCGTGGACGGATGGTCGAAACCTACCAACTGGATGCCAGCAGCCAGCGCCTGACGCTCAAAGTTGAACTTAAAAACCCAGACTGGCTGATCACAGCCAGAATAAAGCGGGTTTTTAGCGCCGCCGGCAGCCACTAAAAAGTGCCGCGTCCGGGGGCGCGATGACGGCCACCCGGAGCGGCTGATACGAGGGCCTAGTGCTTGCCCTTCTCCCGTTCACGTAGTTCGCGGCGCATGATTTTCCCGGTCGTGGTCATCGGCAGCGCATCCACAAATTCAATCAGGCGCGGCACCTCATGGCGTGCCAGCCGTGACCTAACCGACTCTCGCAGCGTTTCCGCCAGCTCATCAGACGGGGCAATGCCCGGGGCGAGAATAATGAACGCCTTGATAATTTCGGTGCGTACCGGGTCCGGCACGCCAATCGCGGCGGCCATCCGCACCGATGGATGTTTGAGTAAAGCATCCTCAATTTCGCTAGGCCCGATGCGGTAACCGGCGCTGGTGATCACGTCATCGGCGCGGCCGTGGAACCAAAAATAACCGTCTTCGTCCATCTGTCCTAAGTCGCCGGTGATGAGCCACTCGCCGATAAATTTCTCGCGGGTGGCGTCGGGCCGGTTGAGGTATTCGCGGAACATCACCGGGTGCGGCCGTTTGCAGGCGATATGCCCCAGCGTACCGGGTGCCACCAGTTCGCCCTCATCGTTAATGATCGCCACAATCGAGCCCGGCGTGGGGCGGCCCAGCGAGCCCGGTTTGATCGGCATCACGTTGCCATTATTGCCGAGGATCACATTGCATTCGGTCTGCCCAAAACCTTCGTTGATTTTAAGGTTCAGTTCCCGGTCGGCCCACTCAAACAGCTCCTTGCCCACCGACTCACCGCCCGACAGCACCGCCCGCAACTGCAGCTTATAGCGCGCCAACGCGTTCGGCACACTGCGCATCATCTTGAGCATGGTGGGCGTGAGTAGCGAGAGGGTGACGGCATGTCGCTCGAGAATCTGGTAGGCATATTCGGGGTCGAAACCCTTCATGGCCGTGGCCACCACCGTGCAGCCATGGAACCAGCCTGGCATCAGTACATCCAGCAGTCCCGCCATCCACGCCCAGTCGGCCTGCGACCACAGCACATCGTTGGGCTGGGGATAAAAATCGTAAATAAATTCCAGCGAGGGAATGTGGCCAAGCATCATGCGATGGGGCTGGACGGAGCCTTTCGGCTGACCGGTGGTACCCGAGGTATAGCTGATCCAAGCCGTTTCCTCAGCCGCCGTATCCACGTTAACGAAATCCTCAGAGGCCTTCTCGATCGCCCCCCAAAAATTAATGGCGCCCACCGGGGTGTCGTCGATCACCAACACGTGTTCAAGGCTGGGGCACTCAGCGCGCAGCGCAGCCACCTTGGGATAGTTGGCGCGGTCGGTCACTAGGGCGCGGGTTTGGCAGTTATTAATGCGATAGGCAATGGCGTCGCTGCCAAACAGCACCGAGCACGGCCCCGACACCAGACCCGCCTTCCAGCAGGCCACATGCGCAATCGCGCATTCGGGGTTTTGCGCCAGTAATAGCGTGACCCGATCGCCACGCACCAAACCTAGATTTAATAAGGTATTGGCGAGCCGATTGGCGTGCCGCTGGATGTCGCGAAACGTGTAGCGATGCACCTGCTTGGCTTCATCTTCGTAGACCAGCGCCACCCGCGTGGGATCCCCGGCCCAGCGGTCACACACATCGTTGGCAATGTTGTAGCGCTCCGGGATGTCCCAGCTAAACCCTTGCATGATTTCGTCGTAGGTCTTGCCACGTTTAAGCATCGTCGTCATGCGCGGTTCCTTTATGAGGGTGGGCGGTGGGAGTGATTGACTGCGGAAGTTAATACCGATTCTTGGGCCGCGGATCAACCACGCTCGCAGCAAACCGCTCTGCTACACTCGGACCAAGCTGTGTCCGGTTAGGCCCTCGCGGCGCAACATTTATCCTTAAAGTTCAAGGCATAGGCCGTTATCTGCCCGCAGGGCGCAACGGCACAGGAGCGCGTTATGGCGGGCAAACTCGACGGCAAAGTTATCATGATCACCGGCGGCAGCACGGGCATCGGGCACGCGGCGGTACGGCGGTGTGTGGCTGATGGCGCAGCGGTACTGATCGCCGATGTCAACGAAGTCCAAGGGCAGCAAGTGGCCGCTGAGATCATCGCCGCGGGCGGGCGGGCGCTGTTTCTGGCCACCGACGTGACCCAGGCGAGCGCGGTCCAACTCGCCGTGGCAACGGCGGTCAAGCATTTTGGTCGCCTAGACGGTGCTTTCAATAACGCGGGCATCGATGGCGGTTTCACCAATACCGTCAAAATGACCGAAGCGGCTTTCGACCGTACCATCGCCGTGAACCTCAAGGGCGTGTGGTTGTGCATGAAGTACCAAATTGAGCAAATTCTCGCCCAAGGCAGCGGCGGATCGATAGTCAACACCGCCTCGGTGGCCGGGTTGGTGGGGACCCGCGGGGGCGTGGCGTATTGTGCGTCGAAGCACGGCGTGGTGGGCATGACCAAATCTGCCGCCCTCGATTTCGCTAAAAAGAAAATCCGCGTCAACGCGGTGTGCCCCGGCATTATCAAGACCCCGATGTTGGAACACATGGCCCAGCAGACCTCAACCCCGCTGGAAGCTTACGCCGCGCAGGAACCCGTAGGACGCTTGGGCGAGCCACGTGAAATTGGCGACACCGTGGCGTGGCTGCTATCGGAAGAGGCGTCTTTCATTACCGGCATCGCCTTACCCGTGGACGGCGGCTGGACCGCGGTCTAGACCAGCAGGGCATCGCCCGTAACCGCCGCCGTGCCCAAGCTCGCCAGTCTCGGCACACAGGAACCCCGCGCCACCGCCTTTGCCACGGCCGTGGTGGCGCGCCCATGGGCCGTGATTGCGCTGGCCTGCCTGCTCATCGTCGCGGGCGCCTACGGGACCTTGTCGCTGCGCGTCACCAACAGTTATCGGGTGTTTTTCAACCCCGATAACCCGGAACTCCTCGCCTTCGAGGCGGTGGAGAAAACCTTCACCAAAAACGACAACGTCATGCTGGTGCTCGAGCCGCTGACGGGCGATGCCTTCACGGTGGCCAATCTCAGCGCGCTCCACGCGTTAACCGAAGGTGCTTGGAAAATCCCCTATACCAGCCGGGTGGATTCCCTCACCAACTTTCAACACACGGCGGCCGATGGCGATGAACTCACGGTGCGCGACCTGGTGGCAGCACCCGCCACGCTCGACGAACCCGCGCTGGCCGCCGTACGCGCCACCGCGTTAGCGGAACCCATCCTCGCGGGCAATTTGGTGGCACGAGATGGGCGCACCGCGGCGGTCAATGTGGTGGTGCAACTACCCGGTCAAGACGAACAACACGAAGTGCCGGCCGTCATGGCCGCCGCCGCCGCGTTGGCCCGGCAAATCGAAGCGCAATATCCCGCTGTCCGCATCCGTCTCACCGGGGTGGTGGCCATGGACTACGCTTTTTCGGAAGCCGCGTTGCACGACGCGCAAACGCTCGTGCCGGCCGGCTTTGCGCTGGTATTTGCGCTGGTAGCGTTGCTGCTAGGCGGCGTGGTGGTGGGGCTCAGCACGGCCTTGGTGGTGGGGTTTGCGATCGCGGCAGCCATGGGACTGGCCGGCTATTTGGGCTATCCGGTCTCACCGCCAATTTCCGCCGCACCGGTCATCATTCTCACCGTGGCGATTGCCAACTGCGTGCATATTTTGCACAGTTTCCGCGCGCACTGGGTGCCAGGCCGCACGCGCAACGCGGCGATAATTCTGGCGGTCAGTGACAACCTCAGACCTATTTTTCTGGCCAGCGTGACAACCGTCATCGGCTTTCTGAGTTTCAATTTCTCCGACGTACCGCCCTTTCGGCAACTCGGCAACATTGTGGCTTTTGGCGATCTGGCGGCCTACGCACTTGCCGTCACGCTGCTCCCCGCGTTGCTGGCAGTCCTGCCGCTGCGCGAGCCCCCACCCCGGCACCAATTGGCGGCCGGCTTCGAGCGCTTGATCGAGTTTGTCATTCGCCGCCGGCGGGCCGTATTGCTGGGCAGTTGCGTACTGATGGTCGCGATATTGGGTAATCTCCCACGCAACCGGCTCAACGATGTCTTTTTACATTACTTCGACCAAACCACCGCCTTCCGCCGGGATGCCGATTTCACGCTCGCCAACCTCACGGGCCTGTATCACCTGCAATATGCGCTGGACACGGGGGAAGCTGGGGGCATCAGCGAGCCGGCGTTTTTAGGCGAAGTCGCGGCTTTCAGTACTTGGTTGCGCGCGCAGCCCGAAGTGCGCCAGGTGAGTTCGTTTAGCGACACCCTGCAGCGCCTCAACCAGAACCTGCACGGTGATGATCCTCACGCCTATCAGCTGCCCGCCACGCGCGAACTGGCAGCGCAGTACTTATTGCTGTACGAAATGTCGCTGCCTTTTGGGCTAGATCTCAATAACCAAATCAGCGTGGATAAATCTGCGCTGCGGCTCGTCACCGCCATTCAAACCCTGTCGAGTTCGCAGGCCATTGCGTTCAACGAACGCGCGCAGCGCTGGTTACACAGCAATGCCCCGCACGCCAAGACCGCGGTCGGCACCGGCAGCATCCTGATGTTCTCGCACATTGGTCAACGCAATATCCGCAGCATGCTGCTGGGCACTGGCGTGGCGCTGGTACTGATTTCCGGCTTGTTGTTGCTGATGTTGCGCTCCACCAAACTGGGCTTGATCAGTTTGGCACCTAACCTACTGCCCCCGGCGCTGGGCTTCGGGCTATGGGGCATCTTCAATGGCAACATCACCCTGTCGCTATCGGTGGTCACCAGCATGACCCTTGGCATCATTATTGACGACACCGTCCACTTTCTCGTGAAATACCAGCGGGCGCGGCTCACCCTGAACCTGAGCGCCCAAGACGCCGTCCGGGAAACCTATCGCGAAGTGGCGCCGGCCATGCTGTTTACCTCCCTGATTCTCATCGCGGGCTTTGCGGTACTGGCGCTGTCGCATTTTGAATTAAATGCCGGCATGGGCCTGCTGACCGCCATCGTGATCGGTTTGGCGCTGCTGCTGGATCTCTTGCTGCTGCCCACGCTCTTATTGCTCTGCGAGGAACCCTGCGATGCGCCTGCTGGTCATCTTACTCACCGCACTCCTGCTGCCTAAACCGGCACTGGCGGCGACCCCCGAGGCACTAGGCCTCGCCATCGCCGAACAGGCAGAGGCCAGCGACCGCGGCTGGGGCGACTTAACGGCCGCGTTGAGCATGACGCTACGCAACGCCAACGGCGTGGAAAGTCAGCGCGAACTGCGGGTCCAAATACTGGAAGTCACGGGCGATGGCGACCGCAGCCTCACGTTGTTCGACACGCCCCGCGATATTGCGGGCACCGCTTTTCTGAGTTACACCCACGCGCTCACCCCCGACGACCAGTGGCTCTATCTGCCCGCGCTCAAGCGCGTCAAACGCATTGCCTCGGCCAATAAGTCTGGGCCTTTTATGGGCAGTGAATTTGCCTACGAAGATCTCACCTCCGATGAGTTGGCGAAATACCATTACACGCTGCTGCGCACCGACACCCTCGAGGGGCGCGCGGTGGACGTCGTCGAACAACAACCGCAGTATGCGAATTCTGGCTATACCCGGCGGGTGGTCTGGCTCGATCAAGCCATGCACCAAGCGCTCAAAATTGAGTTCTATAATCGCGGCAACGCGCTGCTTAAAACGCTCACGTTAAGTGATTACGCCCAGTACCTGGGCCAATACTGGCGCGCCAGCCGCTTGCACATGGTGAACCATCAGTCGGGCAAAGAAACCGACCTCGTTTGGCGGGACTACCAATTTCGAACCGGCTTAAGCCTGCGTGACTTTGATCAAAACACCCTCAAACGCTCGCGCTAAGCCCTCCAATGCACGCTCAAGACCGTGCTGCGCCACGCCGCTACTGAGCTAGGGCATACGCCGCTCGGCGGGCCAATGTTGAGGTTTAAATTTGTGTCGTTAGGCTCTCGCCCAGGCGGTCTAGCCGCCATCGTACTGTTGGTGCTGGCGTTCCTTGCGCCCAGCGCGTTCGCCGCGTACTACACCGCAGAAGCATCGACGTTTAATTGGATCAGTACGGTTGGGCACACCAAGCTGGGCTCATGGACGAGCAAATGCTCGGGCTCAACCGGGGACAATAAGGGCGACGACAGTCTGTCTTCTAAAAACATTGCACTGGGTTTTAGCTTTAACTACGCCGGCACCGCCTATACGACCGTGCGCATCCATACCAATGGCCGCATCCAGTTCAGCAATGGCTCCTGTGGCACGGTGACCAAAATCTCCGGACCACCCCGGACTTATGCACTGGCTTATCCCAACTCCACCTTGACGAAAAGCATGAAGATCTATGGCGCCGACCTCGACGTCTCCACCGCCGGCAGCGGCACCATCACTTATAAGTCGACAGGCACCGCGCCCAACCGAATTTTTGTCGTGAGTTGGAACAACGTGCGGGCGTGGAAATCCACTACCGCTTTTGGCAGCGGCACCAGCTATAACCTGCAAATACAGCTCTCTGAGCAAGGCGATTTTTATTACCAGTACGGCGTAAACGACGACATCTCCGAGCCGCTTAACCAAGCGATGGGGCCGGCGGAAATTGGCTGGGAATACTCGACCACCGTTTATGAAGTCAAACAGCAGGGCTTGCCGGCCAACAACTCCGCCTTCCGTTTTTATAAACAATCGGCGCTGGTAGGCCTCAGCGAATATCGCTTTGAAGAAACCACGCTCACCGGTGCTGCGGGGGAAATCATTAACACCGGCACCAACGGCACCAACGGCACGCGCATTAATTCTCCCACCACTAGCGCGAAAGTGAGCGCCACTGCGAACGGCAAAATTTGCCGTGGCGTCACCGTGCCCAGCAACGCAACGCTGGCGCAAAAGGACGCCATCGATATCGGGTTGTCACCGGCTAGCATCGGGAGCACCGGCACCATCACCTTCTGGTACAAGAGCAATAGTAGTTGGAGCTTGGAAGACAACGCGCTGTTCGATGCCACGACCACCAGCGGGAAGTGGTTTTACTTCGCAAAAATGCAAAGTGGGACACTACGTTTCGTGGTGGCCGACAACGCCTCCTCCACCAAGGTGTTAACCCTCGCCCCCAGCACCAATTTGTCGGTGCCCGCCGGCACTTGGAAACATCTCGCCGTGACGTGGAGCCTAGCTACCAGTTCTGGCGGCTCGACGCTGCAGATTTATGTCGATGGGGTCCTGTATGGCAGTGCCAGCGGTACCACCAACGGGGCGTTGAAATCCACACTAGGCACGTTATATCTCGGCGATGTACGCGGCACGGCGAGCGACATCGGGAGTTCGCCCTACTCGGCCAATGGCACGTTGGATGAAGTCCATCTATACGCCACCGCGCTGACCACCGCCG
>CAIPNE010000368.1 GCA_903866355.1 uncultured Gammaproteobacteria bacterium | reverse complement strand
CACCACTACCGCGCCGACGACGACCGTAGTCACAGCAACCGTACCCACAGCGGCACCTGCCGCGGGAACTGCGCCCGCTGGTGCGGGAGGGGTCTGGGCAAATGCGGGCGAAGCCGACAGTGCCAGGGCAGTAACAGCAGCGAACAATGTGGAGAGTTTTTTCACGGAGTCCCTTTCTTTCTATGGGGTGGGCTAAATTGACTTAACGGGAATTTATCAGATACCGGATCAAAAGGCAAAGCAAAATTGCGGGGCACGGCCGCGGCGTTGCTTTCTGGTCCAGTCAAACCTGATTCGAAACGCTGCGTCAGCGGTGGGACCACTCCATATGCGGAATCCGCCACCAATGGCAGACCCGCACTTGGCTCGGCAGGCGCTCGCCGTCTGCCAAACCGCTCAGCCTGCACGGACGATAGGCTCACCGCCGTGGATGGCTAACGACAATGCGGCAGCAGTTCGGCAAACCCTTCGGCCAGCGTGGCGCGCGAGCGCGCCGGCCAGACCGCGCTGAGTTCCAGAATCGGCAACAGATGGCTTTCGCGGATCTCGACATACCGTACCCCCGGAAACGAGACGCGGCTGGTCGTGCTCGACAGCAGCGACACCCCACAGTGCGCCGCGACGCAGGCGAGTACGGTCATGGTCCTGCTGGCTTCCTGCACGATCTGCGCCGGCTCGCCGAGTTCCCGCATCACATTGAGAATTTCAGCGCGCAGCGTCGGTGTTTCGTCCTTGCCGAAGAACACCAACCCCGCTCTGGCCATATCTCTCAGTGACACCATGCCATCGTCGTGCACCGGAAAGTCGTGCGGCACGACCGCCACCATCCGGTCGCGCGCAATGACACGCTGCTTCATGCGCCCATTGATCTCGGCGGGTGTGTAGAGGATGCCCAGGTCCACCTCGCCGTTCTCCAGCGCGCGGACCTGCTCGATATTGCTCATCTCCCGCAATGCGAATCGCACGTTCGGGATTTTCTGCCGGTGATCGAACAGTGCCTGTGGCAGCAAGTGGAAGGCGGCAGTTGCCACGAAAGCGATTGTCAGCCGCCCGGCCACGCCTTGCTGGATGAGCCGGGCGTGTTCTTCAGCCGAATCGATGCGCGTCACGCTCAGTTGAACGTCCTCGAGGATGGCCAGGCCTGCCGGCGTCAACTCGGCGCCGCGCCGCGAACGATGGAACAACTTGACGCCCAGTGTCGCCTCCATGCGCGCCAACGCCTGGCTGAGCGCCGGTTGGGCAATGCCCAGTCCTTCAGCCGCACGGGTGAGGCTGCCGCTGTTGGCCACCGCAATGAAGTACCGCAGATGCCGTGTTTCCATGCGAATCGCTTATTAATAATGATGATTGGATGGATAGTCGCTTATTTAATATAGCGCAATACTGTCTCCGGTCACGTGATTTTGCGTAGAACCCAAGGAGACAAAACCATGAAACAGACGACCGCCCTGTCGCGGCGCTTAGCCGTTTTCTGCCTGGCTGGTATTGCGAGCCTCACCTTCTCCAGTGCCGCGTTTGCGGCTTATCCGGACAAACCCATCAAGATGATCGTGCCCTGGCCCCCGGGCGGTGCTTCTGATCTGGTGGCGCGCGCTTACAGCAAGCGGCTGGCAGAGCGTCTGGGGCAGCCCATCGTGATCGACAACCGCGCTGGGGCGGCCGGCATGATCGGCACCGACGCGGCCGTCAAGGCTGCCCCCGACGGCTACACGCTGGTCTGGATCGCCGACTCATACCTGGTGAGCCCGCACGTCTCGCCGAGCACCGTCAAGTACGACCCACGCAAGGACTTCACCGACGTCGGGTTGGTGGGCATGCTGCCCTTCGTCATGGTCGTCAACACGGAGAAGAACGGCGGCAACCTGCAGCAGTTCGTCGACAAGGCAAAGAAGGCGCCGGGCATGATGACCTACTCCTCCT
>CAIPNE010000367.1 GCA_903866355.1 uncultured Gammaproteobacteria bacterium | reverse complement strand
GCCAAGCGAACTATTCCGCCGCCAAGTTGGGCATCGTGGCCCTGTCAAAATCTATCGCGTTGGACATGCAAAAATTTGGGGTGCGCTCCAATTGCATCGCACCTTTCGCCTGGACCCGCATGATCGACTCCATCCCGATTACCGATATCGAACAAGCCAAGCGCGTTGAGAAGCTTAAAAAGCTCAACCCGGAAAAAGTGGCACCCTGCGCGGTGGCATTGCTATCGGACGCCGCAGCCGGCGTCACCGGCCAAATATTTGGGGTCCGCAACAACGAAATTTTCCTGTTCACGCAAAACCGACCGTTCAAAACTGCCCATACCTCGGATGGCTGGACACCGGAAACCGTGGCCGAGCGCGTGTTCTCGCAGTTTGAGAAGGCGTTTTATCCGCTGGAGCGTTCGGGTGACATCTTTAGCTGGGACCCGGCTTAAGCGCTAAGCGCGAGCGTCGGCGGGTGGGCACTTAACCCTCGCCGACGCCCGATCGCCCGCAAGCTGGCGGTGGCGCCGGCCAAGCTTCCCAAATACCGCGTTGCGCGAGATTCTCGTGGGTGCTGCCCCAGAGGGGCTGCGCGTTTTATACTGGGCCGTGTCCCACTGCTTTGCCCTGTCGTTGGAGCCTCTCATGCGCAAATACCTTCACTTCGATTTAGCCTCGTGCACGGTACGGGAGGAGGCGTTCAGCGGTGAGCAAGTGGCTCACGCTGGGCGCTATTTGATCGCCAAAATGCTCAACGAGATGGGCGTTGCGGGGGTCGATCCCCTCACACCCGAGAACCCGCTGATTTTTTCGGCCGGGCCCTTCGCGGGCAGCAACTGGTCGAATGCCAATCGCACCAGTGTGGGCTGTAAAAGCCCGCTCACCGGCGGGATCAAGGAGGCCAACGCGGGCGGCTCTTTTGGCTTGGCCATGGGGCATGCCCACTTGGCGGGTTTTACCCTACACGGTGCGGCGGCAGACTGGACGGTCATCCGGATCACCAAAGACGGCAACATTACCTTCGATTCAGGCACTGAATACTTGGGCCTTGGCACTTTCGAGTGCGCGCGTCGTTTGCACGCGAAATACGGCAAAAAAGTCAGCCTCGCGCTGTGCGGTCCCGTAGCCGAATATCAAGGCCTACTGGCCGGCATTTCTTTCAGCGACACCGATAGCCGCCCCTCACGGCTCGCGGCGCGCGGTGGCGTCGGGGCGGTAATGGGGATGAAAAAAGTGAAAGCCATCGTGCTGGATCTCGACCGCCTGCCGACTTTTCACGACCGTAAGAAGGTGCTGCAGGGTGTGAAGCAGTACGGCGCGCTGTTGAAAGCCGATGAAGCCATCAAAATGTTTCAGGATTACGGCACCGCCGCGATGGCCGATTACACCAATTTGGTGGGTGGTCTGCCGGTGAATAATTTCACCGCCGGTAGGCAGGTTGATCCCCAGACGGCGGTAATGAAAATGGGTGGCGACTACATCCGTCAGCAAAATCTCGCGCGCGGCGGTAATACCACTCACGCTTGTATGCCCGGCTGCCTGATCGAGTGCAGCAATGTGTATGTGGATGCTGATGGCGTCGAAATTGTGTCGCCCGTGGAATACGAAACCTTGGGTCTGATGGGCACCAACTGTGGTTTGAGCGACCCGGATGACCTGGCGCGCCTAAACTGGCAAGCCAACGATCTGGGTATCGATACCATTGAAACCGGCGCAACCATGGGCGTGCTGCTAGATGCCGGGCTGGCACCTTTTGGGGATATGCCTTTCCTCAATTCGGTGATGGACGCGCTGCGGGCGGGCACCCCCCAAGGCCGTCTGTGGGCGGGCGGGACGGCACGCGTGGGCGAGCACTACCATGTGCATCGCACACCGGTGATAAAAAAACAGGCGATTAGCGCCTACGATCCGCGCGTTATCGAAGTTACCGGCATTTCCATGATGATGACGGCGCAAGGTGCCGACCACACCACTGGCAATGCGCCCAAGTTCGACTGCACTGGCAAGAGCTTGGACGAACTGGTTAAGGTGAGTTTGGATACGCAGGTCATGTGCGCCGCGCAAGATTCCCTAGGTTTGTGCGTGTTTGGTCGTTCGGTCACCAACGCTCACACGGATTTCATTACGACGACTATCAACGACGCGCTGGGTACCAGCTTGCCGATGTCGTTTTTTCAAGACCTAGGGCGCGCCACGCTGCGCCTTGAGGCGCAGTTCAATTGCGCGGCCGGTTTCACCGAAGCCGACGATGAACTGCCGGAATTTTTTTACACGGAAGCGCTACAACCCACCTTGAAAACCGCGCGTTTCCACGCCGGCGAAGTCAATCGCGCGGTGCGGCGTTGGTGGGACGGCGAAGCCCCTGCGGCGAGTTAGCTAAAGTTTCGTCTTTGCCTCAATCACTACGGCCGGGCGCGGCGGGGCTGGCGCCGGCTGGATTTACCTTGACCGAAGCGGCGGGCGGTACCGCTGTGGCTGCGGCCGGCGAATTACGGGTCGATATTTTTCGCTCAATTGAGGAAATCGACGCGAGTCGTTGGGATGAACTGGTCGGGCCGCGCGCGGTCATCCGTTCGCACGCTTATTTGCGCGCCATCGAGACGGCGGGCGTCAACGATTGTCGGTATTTTTACCCGGTCGTCACCGACGGGGCGGGGCGAATGCTCGGGCATTGCTGTGTCTATACCATCACCACCGACTTGGCCCAGATCCTGCCGTCAGTGCTCGCTCCACTGGCGCGCGTGATCCGCAAGCGCTGGCCGGGGTTTTTGCAGGTAAAAATTACCGAGTGCGCCTCGCCACACGTGATTGGACACGGGTTCTCGCTGCGTGAAGGCGTGCCGCACGGACCGGTGTTACAGGCGCTGGAAACCGCCATCGCGCGCATTGCGCGGGGCGAGAGGAGCCCGTTGGTGGTTATCCGCGATTTTCGCGCCGACGAACTCGCCAATTTTTCGGTGCTGGCAACCCAAGGCTATCAACAGGTTTCCAGCCTGCCGCAGGCCCGTATTCGGGTGCGTTGGCGGACCTACGAGGAATATCTCGCGGCCATGCGTTCGCGTTATCGCAAAGATTTACGCCGCCGCCTGCGACGGGCCGCAACGCAGGGTCAGCACATCCGAGTCTCGAGCTCTTTTGGCGAACTCTCTACGCACTGTGTGGCGCAGGTGCGGCTGGCCTATGAGCGCAGCCGTGGCATCAAGCGCGAGGTCCTCGGCCCGGCCTATTACCGCAATCTTGACGCAGCTTTGGGCGAGCGCAGCCTGTTACTGTTGGCTGAGCGGGATAAACGCCTGATGGGCCACGGTATGGTGCTGGTGGACGAAGCCCATTTGGTGGCGACGTCCTTTGGACGTGAGGCCGGGCCGGCGGGAGATGTTTGGTTTCAGTTGCTGGATGCCGCGGTGCGCATGGGTATCGAGCGTCAGAGCGAGTACATCAATTTGGGCTTAGGCTCCTATGAGGCCAAGTCGCTGATGGGCGCCGAACTGGAACCGCTGTACTGCTGGTGCCGCAGTCGCCACGCGATCCTTAATGCCCTGATGAAGCTGGTGCCGCGCGCGATGGAACCAACCCTGCCACGGGTTCACCGAGTCTTCCGCAACGCGGAGTGAAGGTTCAAGGTTGCCGCGCGTGTTGGGTCGCTGCGAGCTCCCACCCAGCGCCCACGGCAGCCATTACGAGGCGGTAGCCGTACAGCAGCGAGACCAGCGCCAAGGCTTGGGTGCTGGTCAAACCGAGCGCGAGATACAAACCAACGCCCGCCACATCGCCGGCCCCCACCCCAGCGATATTCACCGGCAACAACTGGACGATGCCGGCGCTGGCCAGCACAAACAAAATCTCTGGGTAGGCGATGGGGAGATGCCAGCTGGCGCTACCCACCGCCACCGCTGCAGCCAATAGGCTAACCATCACCACTGACCACGCGACGCCGCGTATCGCCTGATAGCGCGAGCCATACAGCGTTTGGAGGGCGATGAGCGGGGCGCCGCGAAGCATGCCTCGGCGCTGTGCCACCACGAACACCAGCAGGCCCGCGAGCACCACGGCCGCGGTGCTTAGCAGCACGGGCTGGGCAGCAAGCGCGGGTCCCAGCGGTGCGCGCAGCACCAAGAGACTGAGTGACACGCCCAACAGCGCCACGCAGCCCACGGCATGGTCGAGCATCAGCACGCCAGTCAGCAGCCCTAGGCTATGGCCTGGTGCGGCAGCACGCAGCTTGAGAAATTTGGTCAGCTCCGAGCCGACCGACAGCGGCACAAAACAGTGATAGAACACCGCGAGCGACAAGATGCGCAGGGTTTCCAATAGACCCAACTGCAACCCCGCCAAACGCAGCACGCTGCGAAAGCGCTGACCGAAAGCCACCATGGAAAGCTGGCTCAATAGCAGGCCGGCCAGGAGCCAGTAATCCCACAGCACCAGCGAGCGTTCGCGCCTGATCCACACCAGTAAGACGGCCAGACCGCAACCCAGCACGACGGCCTGAGCCATGGCGAGCCAGCGCCGTTGGCGAGGGGTTATGGACAACAGCGGCGGCGCTGGCGGCATGAGGTAGGTGGCGCGGTAGGGATGGGGCGGGCAGAATAAGCAACTGCGAGGCGAGCGAGAAGCATCAATGTTTGCCGCTCGCTAGAAAGTCAGTAAACTCAACCCAACTCGGGGGTGGGCAACGCCGCGCGCCGCCGTAAGAACACCTTAGACAAGATTCGAAATGATGGAGAGCGACCCATGCAGCACACTGTATTAACCGCCGATAGCAGCACCCGGGCCGTGCCGCGCGCACGTGCGGCTTTGGCCGCCGCAGCACTGGGCTTCGTCATCGTGTGGGCGGTAGGATTCTCTCCTATACAAGTGCTTCACAACACCGCGCACGACACCCGCCATTCGTTGGTTTTTCCCTGCCATTGAGCCAAGCCCATGTCGCTGTTTGAACGCCTACTCCGCATGGCATTGGCGAGCGGCGTCAGTGCAGGTCTAATCCTCACGCTACTGCACCAATTACTCACCGTACCGCTCATCCTCGAAGCTGAACGCTTCGAAGTGCCGGTACAGATGACCCCCGGGACACCCGCCGAAGCGAGTACTTGGGAGCCCCAGTCTGGTATTCAACGGATGGCCGCAACCGCGCTGAGCGACGTCTTGGCGGGGATTGGCTTTGCGCTGCTATTGGCAGGCATTTGGCTATGGCGGGGTCAGCCCTTGAACCACTGGCAAGGTTTGTTGTGGGGACTCGGCGGGTTTGCGGCGTTGACGCTCGCGCCCGCGGCGGGTTTGCCGCCGGAACTGCCGGGGAGTGTGGCGGCCGAACTCGCCGCGCGGCAGTGGTGGTGGCTAGGCACCGCGCTGGCGAGCGCCACCGGTTTGGCGGCGCTGGTATTCTTGCCGCAGACTTGGGGCAAGCTGCTGGGGGTGGCGCTGATGGTCATCCCACATTTGGCGGGCGCGCCGCATCCTTTGGTGGACGCCGGTCTTGCCCCGCCCGATCTTGCCGAGCGCTTCGAGGTCGCCACGCTGATAACCAGCGGGGTGTTCTGGTGCGTGCTGGGCGTTGTTGGCGCGAGGTTTTTTCGGCGCTTCGTGCACGCACCCTAGCGCTCGCTGCTACCGGCCAACTACCGCGTGCTTTGGTTGCGAGGGTTGGGTACCGCCGGTCAAATATCGCCAGTGCCGGAGTCGGCTTGGCCACTATAAAAATAGTCCAAATGAGGAGCAAAAATGACGATGAAAAAATCACACGGGATAGGTGTTGGCGTGTTTCAGGTAATGCCCGATCTCGCCACCGGCGACCCGGCAGTAGTTGCCAAGCGCGCTGAGGAACTCGGTTTTGCTTCTTATTGGGTGCCAGAACATGCGGCCATTCCCCAGGGTTCTGCAGATGTCTACCCCGGTAGTCTCAACGGTGAACCGCCGCCGGATTATTTGTACAAAATGCCGGACCCCTTTATCGCGCTCTCGCGCGCTGCGGCGGTCACTCGCACCATCAAACTCGGTACCGGCGTCGCGCTCGTTCCGGAGCGTCACCCTATTTTGGCGGCCAAGGAAATTGCGACCCTAGACCATTACTCCGGCGGGCGTTTTCTCTACGGCATTGGTGCTGGTTGGAATGAAGCCGAATGCACCGTGATGGGTGGCGACTTTCCCCATCGCTGGGCGCAGGTGAAAGAATATATCGAAGTCATGAAGAAGCTCTGGACCGGCGAATACGTCGAACATTCCGGTAAGTACAGCCAGTTCGGTCCCATCATCTGCCAGCCTAGGCCCGCCCATCGCCCGCATCCGCCGATACTGCTGGGCAGCATTGGCTCGCCCAATGTCTACCGACGCGTGGCCCAGTGGGGCGACGGCTGGCTACCTTTTGTGGTGGATCCCAAAGAGCTCACGGAAGGCAAAGCAGAAATTGCCAAGTGCGCACGGACTGCGGGGCGCGATCCGGCCACGTTGGACATTACCGCTTTCGCGCCGGGTGGCATGTTCCGTCGGTCGGCAGACATCAAAATGCTGGCCGCGGCCGGCGCTGATAACGTGGTGATTTGGCTGCAGGGCAACAACGAGGCGGACATCGTGGCGGAGTTGGCCGAGCTCGCGGCGGATCTTTTCTAGCGGCGTCGTTGGCGCCCGTCCCACTCCGAGCTGCTGACCGGCTTGGAGTGGGTTGAGATCTAAGCCTTAGACGGTTTGCCGCGGGGTTCGGTCGCCCAGACCACGCGGCTGGCGCGCCTGATGGCGAAGCTGGCAGCAAAGCGACCTCTCGCCAGATCTACCGCCAAGCTTTCTGCTGGGGCCCCAAGTGAAGGCCACGTCGCCCAATCCGGCGGCGGAGGGCTGTTCCAGAGCGTTGCCCAGCGCTGTTATCGCCATGGGTGATGCGCCATCTCACCGGTGGCCACCGCGCGGTGGGGCGCGACAAAACATCCCTCGATAAAACCGCCTAGGCACAGGCCCCGCGCCGAATGCACCGGCATGCGCCTGAAACGCATCGACCAGCAGCATGTGAAAAAATTCTCAACAGCGTGACCCGCCCCGCGAGTGCGGCAGGCCTGCCTGCGCCCCGGCCCGTTAGCCGCGCTCAGCTAAGCGATAAAATTGGCCGCGCAGAGACTGTCCACGGCGCTGCGCGGGCGATCCAGATAGAGGAGCGTGTGACCTGCAAGAAAAAGTCAAAGCCCAGACCCGCGGAGGTGGTGTCGCAGCCTGCTAACGCGATGATTGAGGTCTTTATTAGAAGGTTTTTACTAGAAGGGTGATGCGAGCGAAGCCCTGCACAAAAACAGACTGCATCGGTGGGCGCTGCATGGAGAGCTTAACGCGCGCAATAAAAAGCCCCCGAAGACTGGTCGGTAGACCAATCGACGAGGGCTATGGGAGGTTAACGGAGAAAACGCTGAAGATAAGTGCGGCGAGCCTCAAGCTGGCGGCGCTCAGAACAGCGTAGGTGGTTGCAACCGCACCGAGAGTTGGTAGATAAAAAACGCCCACATGCCAACGCCTGCCAAAGCGGTAACCACGGAAAAAATCACGTCGGTTCGGCTGAGGGGTTGGGCTAGCGGGCTTGCCATTGGCACGCTCTGGCGCGCATCTAGCTGCTGCTGGAATGTCGCGTCGGCCGGATTAGCGAGGGCAAGCTGGCTGTCAGCAATAAAGAGGGGTTGATTGGGATTACTCATAAAATTTCCTTTTTCATCCATAGATTAAAAAATGTTGCGATGCACAATATAAGTCTGGTGCCGTCGACAGTGCAAGCGCTCGCCGGTGATCCCGGTGCTCGAGGTTGAGCTTCTCGTGTCTTGGTGCTGCCTTATTCAGCCAAACTGACCTTGCTGGTAGGGGAGTTTGGGCGCTGAATAAAAATTCTTGAAATGGATAATTGGAATAATCTATATTCGATCGATGAATTTACGACGGCTCGATCTAAACCTCTTGGTGATTTTCGATGCGCTGATGGCCGAGCGTCATGTGACGCGGGCGGCGCAACGGGTCTCGCTGTCGCAGCCCGCTTTCAGCAACGCGTTGGCGCGCTTGCGCCATTACTTGAAGGACGATCTTTTTATTCGCCGGCCGGCGGGCATGGTGCCCACGCCGCGTGCGCTGGAATTAGCGCCGCATATCCATGCAGCACTGCTGGCGCTGGAGCACGCCTTGGATCAGCCGGCTTTTGATCCCGCCACCATGACCCGGGTTTTCACCCTGGAGACCAACGATTATTTGGTCAGCATGGTCATGCCGCAGCTGATGCAGCGCCTCGCCGCGATAGCACCCGGCGTCAACGTGCGCGTGGTGCCGCCCAATGCTCGGGCGGCCTTCGAACGGTTGGATGCGCGTGAAGTAGATTTTGCGCTGGGTGGCTTTGGTGCCATTCCCGAACGTTATGCGGTGGCGGTCATCCAAGACAACGAATTCTCCTGCCTGATGGATCGCAAGCACCCCTTGGCGCGGGGCAAACTGGACTTGGTGCGCTACGCCGCCGCCAAGCATTTGCTCATCACTCCCCGCGGGGACCCCACCGGTTTTGTGGATTTGTCGCTGGCCGAGCACGGCCTCATGCGGCGCGTGGCCTTGACGGTGAACCATTTCAGCGTGGTGCCGGCGATCATCGCCAACAGCGATCTCATCGTCACCTTGCCCAAACGCATGGCCGATCAATACGCGCCGCTGTATCAGCTAGCGCAGCGCGCATCACCCGTACCGACCCCCGTGGCTTATTCGCACATTCAGTTGTTGTGGCATCGGCGTTCGAGTGGGCAGGCCGCGATGACCTGGTTTGCAGATTTGTTGCTAGAAGTTTTGGGCGCGACGCACGCGCCGCCCGGCAGTGTTGACGCCGTTAGGCAGCCAGCCACGCGCCGTGCCAGCACATGACGACATTCACCAAGTGTTGCGTAACTCGCGCAGCTTGATAAAAACACTGCGGGGATCGGGTTTTTCTGCGAGGTCGGGGAATGCCTCGCGCAACTTGGCGATTACCATGGGATTCTGCAGCCGAAAAAAAGTGTTCACTTCGTGCTCTTCCTGCAGGGTGGTGACGTGGGCCTGATTGAGGTCTTGACCCGCTAGTTGCGCGAGCAGCGCGCGCGCAGCCAGATTGTCTGGTTCGCGATCCAGCGTGAAGCGCAGGTTGTTCTCGATGTAGTCGTGACCAGGATAAATGAGCGTATTCGCGGGCAGTTGCGCCAGTTGCGTTGCGAAGGTCTCAAAGAGGGTCGTCGGGGCGCCGCCGTTATGGCAGTTGCCAGCGCCAGCATTGAACAGGGTGTCGCCAGAAAACAGCGCCGGCTGGTCGGTATGGGAACGCAGACAGATATGGCACAAGGTGTGGCCGGGGGTATCGAGTGCTTCCAGCTCCACGCTCCGGCCCACCTTAATGACATCGCCCGCGCTCAGACCGCGCCCCAGCCCCGGAATTTTGTCGCCGGCATTTTTGTGCGCGAGAATTTTGGCGCCGGTGTGTTTCACCATCGCCGCATTGCCCCCGATATGGTCGTGGTGTTCGTGGGTGTTCAGGATCTGCGTGATTTCCCAATTCTCATCCTTGGCCACCTGCAAACACTTCTCGCTGTCTAGGGGGTCGATGGCCAAGGCCTCGCCGGTTTCGCCACAAGCGATGAGGTAGTTGAAGTTGCGGTAGGCGTTGCCGGTCCAGATTTGTTTGACGATCACGTGGGCCTCGGGCTGCTAGGGGTGGTGGTTGATGATAGCGCTGCCGCGACCTGCATGCAGCCGAGGATCGTGGGTGTTCTAGAATTCCCTGATGATGGGTGGGTGTCCCCGAATTCCGCGTCAGAGCGGTCAAAAGGGCCGATATTTCGCGGCACGAAACGCCCTCAGCCCCTCAGGGTGGCGTGTTCACTGGCGCGCCTTGACTCGGGGGGTAGCCGGCGGCAGGCCACCACCCGTGGTACCTGCTCAGTGGGTTTGATTTCAACGACAGGGGGGCTCGATTTCTTGAAACAGCGCAGTTATGTTTCCGATACGCGAGGCGTCGGGCGCAGCGGTATCGGGTGAACGAATTTTAATCGCTGAACTTTGGGAGAGAGCTGATGAGCATCGACGTCACCGCGACCGTCCAGGCGTACTACGGCCAGACGCTTCAGACGAGCGCCGACCTCAAGACCAGCGCTTGCTGCACGCCCGACGCTCTGCCGGCGTTCGTGAAGCCGCTGCTCGCGCGCATCCACGAGGAGGTGGTGAGCCGCTACTACGGCTGCGGCCTTATTGTTCCGACTGCGCTCGACAGCACCCGGGTGCTCGATATCGGTTCGGGTTCGGGCCGCGACGCCTACTTGCTCGCCCAGCTGGTCGGCGAGCGGGGCGAGGTGGTGGGCGTGGACATGACGACGGCACAGTTGGCGGTGGCGGGAGCGCATGTGGAGTGGCACCGCGAGCAGTTCGGGTATGCCCGCGCCAACACGCTGTTTCTGGAGGGCTTCATCGAGAAGCTGGCGGAGCTGCCGCTCGCGCCCCACAGCTTTGATGTGGTGGTATCGAACTGCGTGGTGAACCTCTCGCCCAACAAGCCGGCGGTTTTTGCGGGCGCACGGCGGCTGCTAAAGGTGGGTGGCGAGATGTACTTCTCGGATGTCTACTGCGATCGCCGTCTGCCCGACCCCGTCCGTAATCACCCCGTCCTCTACGGCGAGTGTCTGGGCGGCGCGCTCTACTGGAACGACTTCATGAGCATGGCGAAGGCGGCCGGCTTCGGGGACCCGCGGCTGCTGACGAGCCGGCCCTTGGAGATTCTCGAACCGCAGTTGAAGGCGGCGATCGGCCAGGCGAAGTTCTACGCGGCTACCTATCGGCTGTTTGCGCTCGACGAGTTGGAGCCCCTCTGCGAGGACTACGGTCAGGCGGTCATCTACCGCGGCGGCGCGTTGGGCGAGGAGGAGTGCTTCATCCTCGACGCTCACCACGCCATCGATCGGGATCGCGTCTTTCCCGTCTGCGGCAACACTTGGCGGATGCTCCACGACACGCGCTTCGCGCCATTTTTTGAGTTCATCGGTAGCTTCGACCACCACTTCGGCATCTTTCCGGGGTGCGGTACGACAAACCCCTTCGAGCCCGCGAACGGCGCGGCGCCCACGCCGGCTGCCTGCTGCTAGCGGGCCTTGCGACGCCGCAAGGCGCTTCGCAGTCGTGCTAGCAGGTCGTTGGGCAAAACGGGCTTGACCCCGGGGACCGCTGCCACTCATTTTACGTGCGGCAGCGGCGCTCGATCGACTGGCTTGCCGCGAACATCCTTTCTACGGTCGGCGCCCGCATCGTTTAACCCCTAAGGCGATGGGTGGGTGTCCCCGAATTCCCGCGCGTGTCGAAATTTCCGCATTGGTGTCCCCGAGTCCCCGATTTGTCATCCGAATGCGGTGGGTGTCCCAGAATTTCGCGGCTGGGTGTCCCCGAATTCCAGAATTTCTCACGATGGGTGGCCACGCTCGGTGGGTGTCCCTCAATTTTCATGAGTGGGTGGGTGCGATGGGTGTCCCACAATTCCCTGCGTGGGTTTCCCGACATTCTTCGCCGGTATTTCTGCGCCAGTTGGGTGTCCCAGAATTTGTGCCCCCGAATGCGGTGGGTGTCCCACAACTTTCAAATGCGGTGGGTGTCCCACAACTTTCAGGATTCTTTTGCGCAAGCGGCCGCGTGACACTCGCGCCGGGCTGGTTGTGGTCGTTAAAATTTCGTCATCAAAGCGTCTTTTTTTCGTCACCATAATTTGTGCCGTGTTTTATCCTGAAGCGGGTGGAGGTCTATCACTATGCGAGTGGGCATCAACGGCATGGGCCGCATTGGACGGCTGGCGCTGCGCGCGGCAATGGGGGCGGCTGAGCGGCCGGACGACGACCCGCGAGGTGGCAACCGTCTGGAGGTCGTGCACCTCAATGAAATCAAAGGTGGTGCTGCCACCTGCGCGCATCTACTGGAATTCGACAGCGTTCAAGGCCGCTGGCGGGGCCCACGCTTTGTGGTGGACGGTCCGGACGCGCTCCAAATTGGCGAGCAACAGTTGAGCTTTTCTGCCCACGCGCAGCCGGCCGACATTCCATGGGGCGACTTGGGTGTGGACCTCGTGCTGGAATGCACGGGTAAGTTCCTGACGCCGGCGTTGTTGGCAGGGCACCTGCAGCGTGGCGCCAAGCGTGTCATTGTTGCCGCGCCGGTCAAAGACGACAGCGTGCTAAACGTGGTCATGGGGGTGAATCACCTGGGCTACGACCCCGTGCGGCATCCCATCGTGACCGCGGCCTCTTGCACCACTAACTGTTTGGCCCCGGCGGTCGGCGTGATCCACAAGGCCCTTGGGATCCGTCACGGCCAGATCACCACCCTTCACAACCCGACCAACACCAACGTGGTGCACGATGCGCCGCATAAAGACCTGCGGCGCGCCCGCAGTGCTTTGTTGTCGCTGCAACCAACGACCACCGGGAGCGCTTCGGCCATTGCGCTGATTTACCCAGAACTCAGGGGCAAGTTGGATGGCCATGCGGTGCGGGTGCCGGCGCTGAATGCCTCCCTCACCGATTGCGTGTTCGAGCTCCAACGCAAAACAACGGCCGCCGAAGTGAATGCGCTTTTGCGCGCCGGCGCTGCGGGACCGCTGGCCGGGATCTTAGGTGTTGAAGAACGTCCGCTGGTATCTGCCGACTATGCGCGCGATACCCGCAGCGGCATCGTCGATGCGCTGAGCACGTTGGTGACGGACGACACCGCGCTAAAAATCTACATCTGGTACGACAACGAGATGGGCTATGCCTGCCGCTTGGTCGACCTGGCCTGCCACGTGCGGGAGGTCGATAGCCTCAAATGAACGAACGCGCAGAGCTTGCTGCGGCCCGCAATTACGCGCTCGTCACCGCCACGTATTGGGGCTACACGCTGACCGACGGTGCCTTGCGCATGCTGGTGCTGTTGCACTATTTCGCGCTGGGTTATGCGCCGATCGCCTTGGCGTCTTTGTTTTTGTTGTACGAAGCCGCGGGTATTGGCGCCAACTTGTGCGGTGGCTGGCTCGCGACGCGTTTCGGTATTACCCGTATGCTGACGGTGGGGTTGGGCACGCAAATTGTGGGTCTACTGATGCTCTCGATGATGAATCCGGCATGGTCCGCGTGGGTGTCGCTAATCTGGGTGGTCGGTGCGCAGGGCATTTGCGGGGTGGCGAAAGACTTAACGAAAACCGCCAGCAAATCTGCCATCAAGCTGGTTGCCAGTGACCGTCCCGGTCAATTGTTTCGCTGGGTCGCTTGGTTTACCGGCAGCAAGAATGCGATGAAGGGCTTGGGGTTTTTTCTCGGTGGCCTGTTGCTGGAACGCTTGGGCTTTCGCGGCGCATTGTGGGGTATGGCGGGTGCATTGGGCTGCCTTCTGGTGGGTGTGGTGTGCTGTCTGCCACCTTTGCTGGGCCGGGCGCAGGCGTCGCGGTCGATCAAAGAATTTTTCAGCAAACGCCTCGCAATAAACCTTTTGGCCGCCGCAAGATTGCTGTTGTTCGGTGCGCGCGATGTCTGGTTTGTGGTGGGTCTGCCCGTTTTTTTGGCAGCCTCGGGCTGGACCTTCGCCATGGTGGGCGCCTTCTTGGCGCTGTGGACCATCGGCTATGGTCTGGTGCAGGCCGTGGCCCCGCGCTTTGTGCGGCCCAGCGTGGATGGTCTGAGTCGTGAAGTGCCGGCGGCCCGGCGCTGGTCCTTGTTGCTGGCGTTAGTGCCCGCGCTGCTCGCTGGCGCCTTACTCGCGGACTTCGCCCGCCCAGATTTAGTGGTGACAATGGGGCTGGTCGTTTTTGGGTTCGCCTTCGCAGTGAACTCCAGCGTGCATTCCTACCTCGTCTTGGCCTATGCCGGCAGCGCGAAGGCAGCCGAAGACGTGGGCTTCTACTATGCCGCCAATGCTGCCGGACGTTTCGTTGGCATTTTGCTCTCTGGGCTGCTGTACGGCTGGGGCGGATTGCTCGCCTGCCTCGTTGGATCCGCATTGCTGTTGGCCGCTTGTTGGCTGGTCAGTCTCACCTTCCCCATGACGCGCGCCTAAGCGCGTGGGCCAATGTGTTTGCACTGCCGTGTGAGTGGTCCGAGCGGTGCGAATGCGGTGGGTGTCCCCGAATGTCCCTCCCGAATGTCCCTTATGGCCTCTTGAAGAGCTGCCGCCCATACATACAATGTATGTACGATTAAATTCGAATGGGATTC